>JBGPXN010000021.1:0-41257 GCA_041492755.1 Methylomirabilia bacterium
CTCTTCGCGCGTCGCGTCCTCTGAGTCACATCGCTCCCCTCGGTGGAGCCATAACCGCAAACTGGTTGGTGGCCCTCGCGATCCATAACTTGTCTACTTCTGTTTGAGGGTGTAGGTGAGGTGTGACTCTGCGCGATGATGACGTACAATTCGAGGCAACCGATAGAAGGAGTCTGACGTCTGAACGACGAGGAGCATAGATGATCCGGCGAGTGCGCGTGACAAATTTCAAGAGCCTGAACGACGTTGTGCTCGAACCGAGTCAACAGAACGTTTTGGTCGGTCCGAATATGTCAGGTAAGACGAATTTTATTTCTCTCTTCAAGTTCCTGAGATTGATGGTGGCTCCAACGGGCGGGGGACCGGGTCTTCCGCAAGCAATCACCGCCCTCGGCGGCTTTGCTGATTTAGTCTGGCGTGGCGGTGAGTCAAACGTCGTCTCGATCGAGTTAGCGGGCGACTTCTCGCCAACGGAAGCCTGGAACTACAGACTCGAATTTGCTGGCGCGCCGTATGGTGCAATCAATGTCCAAGATGAGACCCTTGTTTTGAGGGGGTCGGGCGGCGAAGTCGAACTGATTCGAAAAAACGAGACTGGACAGCGAGTCTTGTCAGGCCGGACGCATGGTCAAGTCTCCCAGATTCACGACACGAGCCGCTCTGCATTGGAATACGAGATCCCTGACTGGGAAGGTAATAAGCTGCGGCAGTTGCTGGCGTCGATGAGATTCTACGCACTAATTCCTCAGCGGATCAAAACCGTCAACACGACTGCCATGGCGCCGGCGCTTGACGAGGACGGAGGAAACCTGTCGGCCTGGCTTTTGTTGCTGCAAACGAGATTTCAGGAGCACTTCAACAAGATCAATCTCGCGGCCAAGGGTGCGTTGCCTGACATCGCCAGCGTCTTCACCTTCCCGACACAACAGTCAACGGTATTCATCGCTTCGAAAGAGAGACATCTGAAGACAGCAGTACCTCTGTGGCAGATGTCGGATGGCGAGCTTTGCTTTATTGCTTTGTTGTCTCTGATCTTCGCTCCTCCCGAGTTGACGGCGCTGACGTATTTCATCGAGGAGCCAGAGAATCACCTTCATCCGCAGCTGATTGATGTCCTGACGGGATTGTTGGAGCAAGCAAGGGTGGCCGCGCCGCCAGACCCGGCGCAGCTCTTCATAACGACCCACTCCTTGGAGGTGGTTGATAGGTCGAGGCTTGAGGATCTGATCGTGTTTGAAAAGAGAAACGGCGCGACAGTGTGCACGCGTCCTGTTGAAAAACAGCATCTTCACGAATTGCTCTCTCGCAGAGAACTGGGTTTGGGAAGCCTCTACTATTCCGGAGCACTCGGGCGCGACTAGTGCGCATAGGCGTAATAGCAGAGGGGCCAACCGATGTCCCGGTCTTCGAGGGGGTCGTCGTTAGGCCGGGTCGGGGGAAACCGAGCTTTCTACTGTAAGTGTCTTCCCTCCTTTGCTCTGGACGTTTGAGTATGTTGAGCCGGGGGGACGCCCTGAGAAGGCGATCGTCATCCGAGATGCCAATGGTGATGACCCGGCCGCGGTGGAGGGCACCCTGGCAAAAGCCCTAACGGGCAGACGTGTGCCGCCTTTTCACGCCGGAGTAAGATTTCATGCCACACGTCGCGAGACCGAAACATCGCTCCTGGCCGACGTGGGGGCAATCAATCGAGTCGCCGCAAGATACGGAGGCGGTGCTGTCGCCGCAATCCCAGGACCGCTTGAAGACATAGTGGATGCCAAGGAGCAGTTCATCAGGCTCTTAGCAAACGCCGGTCTCCCAAACGTTCCAGAGATCGTGCGAGAGGTCACGCGCGAGGTTGCCCTAGCAGTGCTGCGGCTTCATAGTAGATTGAGACGCTACCGCGCTTCCGCCTTGGTGGACGCTAGCGGGAACGCGTGCTAAGTTACGGACGCTTTCAGCGGAAACCCGTAGCGGACTCCGTCGGTCCGGGAGGTCGTCGATGAGATCACTACGAATCGTGCTGGCGTTGCTGCTCATCGGAGCCGTGGCGGTCGTGACGGTCCCGCGGCCGGATGCCGATGCGCAGGGCCAGACCATCAAGATCGGGTTGCTGTACGATCACAGCGGTCCGTTCTCCGCGGCCGGCTCGCTGAACTGCTACCGCGGCGCCAAGATGATCATCGATTACGTCAACGAGAAGGGCGGCGTCCTCGGCAAGTACAAGGTCCAGCAGATCGACGGCGACAGCCAGTCCAAGACCGAAGCCGCCATCAACGAGACGGAGCGGCTGCTCAACGTCGAGAAGGTCGACATCCTGGCCGGCATCTACTCGAGCGCGCACGGCGTTCCTCTCGCGGAAAAAGTGGACCGGCAGAAGCGCTTCCTCTGGATCACCACGGCCATCGCCGACGCGGTGCTCAAGGACCGCAACCTCCAGTACACGTTCCGGCCGCAGCCCAACGGCAGCCTGTTCGGGGAGGCCACCGTGCAGTACGTGGCCGCGAACGCCCAGGGCAAGCTCAAGAAGGCGGTCAAGGACGTGCGGGCCGCCATCATCTACGAGGATGGTCCGTACGGCACCGGGGTCGCCGCCTCCAACGAGTCGGAGGCCAAGAAGCACGGCATGCAGATCGTGCTGAAGGAAGGCTTCTCCGCGCAGGCGCCGGACCTCAGCTCGCTGGTGACGAAGCTCCGCGCCGCGCGGCCGGACGTGATTTTCCACACCGGCTACAACCCCGACATCGCGCTGTTCCTGCGCCAGGCCAAGGAGCAGGGCCTGCGCACCAAGATCTACGTCGGGCACGGCGCCGGCCACAGCCAGCTCGCCAAGCTCAAGGAAGCGTTCGGCAACGACGTCGAGGGCTTTCACACCGCCGATCCGCCGGCGTCGCAGCTCATCGACGCCAAGAAGCTCAAGGCCGGGTTGCCCGAGTTGACGCAGGAAATGCTCAAGCGCTACAAGACGTTCGAGCCGAACATCCCGGCCGGCCAGGTCGCGCCCCACGTGTCGATGGGCTTCAACAACATGTGGATCCTCCTCAACGACGTGCTGCCGCGCGCGATCCAGAAGCACGGCGGCTTCTCCGCCGAGGCGCTGGCCAAGGCCGCGCGCGAGACCGATATTCCCGAAGGCGGGACGATGCAGGGCTACGGCGTGAAGTTCCACCCGCCGGGCCACCCGATGGCCGGACAGAACATGCGCGCGATCGCCGCCGTCTTCCAGATCGTCGACGGCGATTTCAAGCACGTCTATCCGCCCGCCGTCGCCAGCATGGCGCAGCCGCCCGTCCTGCTGCCGAACGCGTCCCCGTTCCTGTCGCGTTGACCGAGCATTCTACGACGAGCTGAAGCGACAGTTCACCGACGACGAGCTGCTCGATCTCGGCATGGTCGTCACCTTCTTCAGCGGCTGGCAGCGGTCTCCATGCTGACGATCAACAACCTCACCAAACGGTTCGGTGGCTTCACCGCCCTCAACGACGTCTCTTTCGAGGTGAAGGAGGGCGAGATCCTCGGGCTCATCGGACCGAACGGATCGGGCAAGACCACGTGCTTCAACTGTATCTCGGGCACGCTGGTACCGACCGGGGGCAGCATCCGCTTCCGCAACGAGAACACCGCGGGCCTGACGCCCGACATGGTCTGCCACCTCGGCGTCGCCCGGACGTTTCAGATTCCGCGCCCGTTCCGGAAGCTCTCCATCCTCGAGAACGTGGCCGTCGCCGCCCACTACGGCGCGCGCGAGCGATCGAGCGAGCACGAAGCGCGCGTCCGGGCGCGTGAGGTGCTCGACCTCGTCGGGCTGGCGACCGACCCCGACGCCTTGCCGACGCTGCTGGGGGCCGGTGGGCTGAAGAAGCTCGAGCTGGCGCGGGCGCTCGCGACCGGCCCCAAGCTGCTGCTCGCCGACGAAAGTCTCGGTGGCCTCGACCCCGCGGAGATGGCCAGCGCCGCCGACATGCTGCGACGGGTCCGGGGCGAGCTCGGTATCACGATCGTCTGGGTCGAGCACATCATGGCGACCCTGATGCGCGTCGTCGACCGCGTGGTGGTGCTCGATCACGGTGAAAAGATCGCCGAGGGTACGCCCGCGGAAATCGCCGACGATCCGACAGTCATCGAGGCGTACCTCGGCGAGAAGATCGTCCTGACATGAGCATGCTGGACCTGCGTGGGATCACCGCGGGCTACGGGCACTTCACTGCGCTCTGGGACGTGAGCCTGAAGGTGGACGCGGGCGAGGCCGTCGCCGTGGTGGGGCCGAACGGCGCGGGAAAGACGACGCTGCTCCGCGTGATCTCAGGCGTCATCCCGCCGCGCAGCGGCGAGCTCGTGTTCGAGGGGACGGCGCTCGCTGGCCGGCCCGCCCACGAGGTCGTCGCCCACGGCATCGCCCACGTCCCCGAAGGGCGCCGGCTCTTCCCGGCGCTGACCGTGGCCGACAACCTCAAGATGGGCGCGTTCCTGCCGGCCGCGCGCGCGTCTTTCCGCCAGAGCCGGGAGCGCGTGTTCACGCTGTTCCCCGTGCTGGCCGAGCGCCAACACCAGCGGGCGGGTAGCCTCTCCGGCGGCGAGCAGCAGATGCTCGCGGTCGGCCGCGCGCTCATGTCGCGGCCCAAGCTCATCCTCTTCGACGAGCCCTCGATGGGCCTGGCCCCGGTGATGGTCCTCCGGCTCTTCGACCTCATCCGCCGCGTCCGCGAGGAGGGCTATACCATCCTGGTCGTCGAGCAGAACGTGCGCCAGGTCCTGAAGCTGGTGGACCGGGCCTACCTGCTCGAGGTCGGCCGGATCAGCATGGAAGGCCGCGCCGACGAGCTGGCCGAGCAGGACTTCGTGCGCAAGGCGTACGTGGGCCTGTGAGCAGCCTGCTCGACCTCGTCGTCAACAATCCGCTGCTGCTGGCGGAAGCGGCGCTGAACGGGTTGCTGCTCGGCGGCGTGCTCGCGCTCCTCGCGCTCGGCCTCAACCTCATCTTCGGCGTGCTCGACATCGTCTGGATCGTCTACGTCGATCTCGTGATGCTCTGCATGTACCTCGTGTACTTCCTGGTGCAGGTCTACGGCTGGCCGCTCCTACTCGGCGCGCTCGCCGGCGTGGGGCTCGGCAGCGTGCTCGGCATCGCGGTGCACCTGCTCATCATCACGCCCATCCTCAACAGCCCGCCCGTCAACCAGCTCCTGGCCACCGGCGGGCTGCTGTTCTTCGTCCAGTCGCTGGCGACGTTCCTGTGGACGACCGATCACCGCTCGATCCGTCTCACCCTGCCCACCATCGAGTTCGCCGGCATGTTCGTCTCCTTCTCGCGCCTGATCGCCTTCGTGCTCGCCGTGCTGGTGATGATCGGGCTCTACGTGTTCCTGACCCGCACCTACATCGGCACCGCGATCCGTGCCGTCTCCCAGGACCGGGGCGCCATGGCGCTGATGGGAGCGAATCCGCAGCGCATCTACGTCGTCACCTCCGCCGTGGGCGGCGCGCTGGCCGGCGTGGCCGCGGCGCTCCTGATCATCCAGTACTCCGTGCATCCGCACTTCGGCGCCGCCTTCGGCCCCATCACCTTCATGATCTGCGTGCTGGGCGGCCTCGGGAACATGGTGGGCGCGTTCATCGCGTCGTTCATCCTGAGCGAGATCATCTCGATCGGCGGCGTGGCGTGGTCGACCGAGATGGGCTACGTCATCGCGTTCGCGCTGTTCATCGTGCTGATGTTCATCCGCCCCGGCGGCATCCTGGCCAAGCGGCAATGAGCGGCGCGCGCGCCCTCGCCCTCGTGCTCCTCGCCCTGCTCGCCGTCCTGCCCTTCGCGCCCATCGGCATCATGCGGGAGTACGTGGTGTTCGTGATGGTGCAGATCTTCATCTGGTCGTTCATCGGCCAGGCGTGGTCGCTGATGGGACGCTTCGGCCTGGTCTCGCTCGGCCATGGCGCCTTCCTGGGCGTCGGCGCCTACACCAGCACGCTCCTGTGGAACTTCTACGGGCTCACTCCCTGGGTCGGCGTCCTCGGCGCGATGGTGGCCGCCGTGGCCTTCGCCCTCGTCGTCGCCTATCCGTGCTCGCGCTTCGGGATCATCGGCCACTACTTCGGCCTCGTGACGCTCGCCGTCGGCGAAGTCGTCCGGCTGCTGCTGATCGCCGAGCGCGACTGGACCGGCGGCTCGCTGGGACTGACGCTGAAGCCGGCGGGGACGGACGCGAGCCTGCTCGCCATCCAGTACGCGGACAAGCGCGTCTTCTACTACGCGTCGCTGGTGGTGTGGCTGGGCGGCTTGTGGGTCTGGCGACGGCTCGACCGCTCCATGGTGCGGGCCGCGATGGAGGCGATCGGCGAGGACGAGACGGCGGCCGCGTCCGTGGGTATCCACGTCACGCGCTTCAAGCTCGCGATCACCGCGCTGTCGGCGGCGCTGACCGCCGTCGGCGGCGTTCTGTACGCGCAGTACATCACCTACGTCAATCCGGAAACGCTCGCCGGGGTAGGCGTGTCGCTGCGCATCGTCTTCGCCGTCGTCCTGGGCGGCATGTACTCGCTCCTCGGCCCCAGCGTCGGCACCGCGCTCACCATCGCGCTGTCGGAGTACCTGCGCGTGGTCTTCGGCGTGAAGCTCATCGGCATGGCCGAGACGATCTACGGCTTGCTCCTGGTGCTGTTCATCATCTTCCTCCCCGCCGGCATCTACGGGAGCGGGCGCGAGCTCCTGCGGCGGTGGCGCCCCGCGCCCGTCCGCGCGGCGGCGGCCTGAGGTATCCCATGGCGGAGCGACGCTGGGCCAGCTATCCCGAGAAGGAGCCGCCGGCGGCGGCGGTGGAGCTGGCCGCGCAGGTGGAGCACGACGGGGGCCACACCCTGGCCCTGTACCAGGATCCCGTGGGCGAGCACTGGCAAAACATCGAGGGGTTCGACGTGAGCAAAGTACGCTACGAGGACGTCCAGCGCTCGGCCATCATGGCCATCCCGGCCGCCGAATGACGCTCACCGGCCGCGTCGCCATCGTGACCGGCGGCACCGGCGCTCTTGGCCAGGCCGTCACCCTCCGACTGCTCGCGGAGGGCGCGCACGTCTGGGTGCCCTACGTCGTCGACGCCGAGCGAACGCACCTCGCGGGCCGCGTGCCGGCGGCGCCAGCCGAGCGGCTCACGCTCGTCCCGGCCGACGTCACGGACACCGCGGCCATGACGGGGCTCGCCGAGGCCGTGCTCGCCAAGCACCATCGGATCGACGTGCTGGTGGCCGGCGTGGGCGGCTTCGCGGGCGGCGGGCTCGTGGAGACGGACCGCGACACCTGGGATCGGATGCTCGCGATGAATCTCACCAGCCTTTTCGTGGCCGCGCGCGCCATCGTCCCCGCCATGCTGAGCGGCCGGCACGGGCGCGTGATCGCGATCGCGTCCCGCGCCGTGCTGCCGCCGGCCGGCGGCTTCATCGCCTACACCGTGGCCAAGGCGGGCGTGGTCGCCTTCGTGCAAGCGCTCGCCCGCGAGGTGGCGGGCACGGGCGTCACCGCCAACGCCGTCGCGCCCAGCACGATGGACACGCCGGCCAACCGCGCCGCGATGCCCGACGCCGATCCACGCACGTGGGTCCCCCTCGAGCGCGTCGCGGACGCCATCGCGTTCCTGGCCCGCGACGAGGCCGCCCACGTCAACGGAACGGTGCTGAGGATTTGAGGTAAACAGACCCCACCTCCGGCGCGTCCAATCGGTAGACGGATCGCGGTCCGAGGGGGACGATGAATCGATGGAGTCGGACGAGGCGCTGTGCCAGCGGGTCGCGGGTGGCGACGGCGCCGCCTTTGATCTGCTGGTCGAGCGATACCAACAGCGCGCCTACCGCCTGGCCTGGTCCATCCTGCGAGACCCCGAGGAAGCGCGCGACCTGTCGCAGGAAGCCTTCGTTCGTGTCTACCAGACCGCCGGGACCTTTCAGGGGCGGTCGCGGTTTTCGACCTGGTTCTACCGGATCATGCTCAATCTTTGCCTCGACCACCGTCGGCGCAATGGCTGGTGGCGCCGGGTCTCGACCGTCACCGAGCCCGGAGCCCTGGCCGCCCTCGCCAACGGGCATCGGCCCCTGGCGCCCGAGCCGGGCGAGCGGCTCGACCAGGACCGCCGGGTGGCCCGGCTCTGGCGCGCCGTGGACGATCTCGCGCCGCAGCAGCGGGCCGCGGTGATCCTGCACGTGCAGGAAGAGCTGCCGACGGCCGAGGTGGCGGCGGTGCTGAACTGTTCGGAGTCGACCGTGCGGGTGCATCTGCACCGGGCGCTGATCGCCCTGCGCAAGCACATGGGGACCGAGTGAGATGAGCGCGCATCCCGAAGCCGATCTGGTCGCATACGTGGCGGGGGAGCTCACGCCGGCGGCGCGGGCCGCCGTCGAGGCGCACCTCGCCGACTGTGCCGGCTGCCGTCGCGAAACCGAAGCGCTCGCGGAGACCGTCTCGGCGCTTCGACGATCGCTGCCCACGCCGCCGCCGGTCGCCTGGGGACATTTTCAGGCGGGCGTCCGCGCACGACTCGCGAGCGAACGGCCGCGCGCGCGCTGGCGGTTTGCGCCGGTCTCGCTGGCGCTGTCGGGCGCGCTCGCCGCGGGGCTGCTCGTCATGGCGAGCGGGCTCCCCGAGCGTACCGGGCGGCCGCCCGCAGATCTCGCCACCGTCGAAGAGATGGCCATTGGTGGCCGGCTGGACTTGCTCACCCAGTACCCGGTGGTCGAGCGCCTCGACCTCTACGAGGACCTCGACGTCATCCGGGGGCTCGACGAGCTCGCGCCCACGCGTGGAGGCTAGGATGCGCTCGCGCGCCGTACTCGCCGCCCTCGCGGCGGCCACCGTGCTGATGCTCGCCGCGCTCGAGATCGCCTGGGGACAGCCGGCCACCGAGCCAGGCGATCCGCTCTCGGCCGAGGAGCGCGCGATGGTCGAGCGAAACGGCGAGCGCTGGCAGAAGCGCTCGCCCGAGCAACAGCAGCGCGGGCTCGAGCGCATGCGGCGGTACCAGGCGATGTCACCCGAGGAGCGAAACGCCGCGCGCGAAGGCTTCCGGCGCTTCCGGGCGCTGTCGCCCGAGCAGCGCCTGCGCATCCTGCAAGACTTCCAGCGCTGGAGCGAGCTGCCGGAGCCCCGGCGCAAGGAGCTCCAGGACGCGTACGAGCGCTTCCAGCGTCTGCCCCCGGAACAGCGGGAACGGATCTTCGCGCGGATGCGTCAGTTCGAGACGCTCGCGCCCGCGGAGCGCGAGCGCATCACCCGCAACTGGGAGCGCTGGCTGCGCATGAGTCCGGAAGAGCGCCAGCAGGCGCGTGAGCGGCTGCAGCGCATGACCCCCGAGCAGCGGCGCGAGTTCCACGAGCGCCTGCGCCAGAGTCCGGCGGACCCGCCCGCGGCCACCTCGTCGCGATGACGTCGTCCCGGCGCTCCGACGCGCCGGAAGAGTCAGGCCGTCTCGAGCGTGAGCGGGGTGGGGGTCTTGCCGTCGACGTCGGTGAAGCCGTACTCGCGCGCGAGCTCGGCCGCGATCAGCACACGACCGGAGCGCTCCAGGATCTTCGGATCGGCGGCGAGCGCAGCCACCGCGCGCCCGACGAACTCCGGACTCTCGCTGTTGCCGAGGTGAAGCGCGCCCGCCTGCGCGGCGGCCATCACGAACTCGGTGCGCACCAGTCCCGGGTAGAGCGACACCACCGCCACCCTGTGCGGCCGCAGCTCCTCCGCCATGTCGGCGGTCATCTTGTCGGTGGCCGCCTTGGCCAGGCCGTAGATCACGTTGCCCATGTGCTTGCGCGCGGCCCAGTAGCTGACGTTCACGATCAGGCCGGCGCCGCGGGCGATCATGAGGCGCGCGGCGTGGGCGCTGGCAACCAGCGCGGCGCGCACCCCCGTCGTCACCATGCTGTCCCAGCGGTGCATGGGCTGGTTCCAGAACGGCTCGGCCCACGTGAAGCGCCCGCCCTCCACCATGCGCTCGTAGCCGCCCCAGGCATTGTTCACGAGCACGTCGAGCGGCGCCGCCTTGCGGCCGCTGATCCGCGCGAAGACGGCCGCCGTCTGGGCGTCGTCTCGATGGTCGCAGGGCACCCGGAGGATCGGGTGGGGCAGATCGGCGTACGCCACGGTGCGGCCCGTCGCGTAGACGGTGAAGCCGGCGGCGTGGAGCCCGAGCGCGACGCCGCGGCCCACGCCGCGGCTGGCTCCGGTCACGAGCGCGATCACGCGCTCAGGTCCGCAGCCGCACCAGGTTGAAGGCCGTGATGGGACGCTGGAAGCCCTTGAGGGTCAGCTCCCCGGCCGGCTCGGCGTCCACCAATTCTTCGATCGTGACCAGCAGGCGCTGCGAGATCAGCACCTGTCCGGCCTTGGCCTCGCCGCACAGGCGGGCGGCGAGGTTGGTCACGGTGCCGATGGCGCCGTAATCCCAGCGCCCCTCGAACCCGATGGCGCCGATGGTGGCGTAGCCCTTGGCCAGACCGACGCCGAGGTCGAGAGCGAAGCCCTGCTTGCGCCACTTGGTGCGCAGCTCGGCCACGACGTCGCGCATGGCGAGCGCCATCCGCACCGCCCGCTCCGCCGGGTTCTCCACGGGGACCGGATCGTTGAAGAAGATCATCATCCCGTCGCCGGTGAAGCGCTCCAGCGTGCCCTCGTGCTCGAGTACCAATCGCCCCATGGCGGCGTGATACTCGTGGAGCACGCCCATGACCTCCTCCGGCTCGGCGGCCTCCGCGAACGCGGTGAACCCGCGCAGGTCGAGGAAGACGACCGTGATCTCCCGCCGGTGGGTCTTGAGCGGATCGTCGGCCCCGCCGCTCACGATCAGCTCGGCGAGCTGCGGCGAGAAGAAGCGCTTGAGACGACCCAGCCGCTCGAGCTGCGCGACCTGCTCCTCCACCCGCTGCTCGAGGCCTCGGTTGAGCTGGCTGATCTGGTCCCACAGCTCCTTGATGCGGAGCAGCGAGCGGACCCGCGCCAGCAGCTCCTGCTGGTTGATCGGCTTGGAGAGGAAGTCGTCCGCGCCCGCCTCGATGCCCTTGACGCGCTCCTGCGCCGGATCGAGGGCGGTCACCATGACGACGGGCAGCATGCTCGTGTCCGGCTGCTCGCGGATCTTCCGGCACACGTCGTACCCGCTCATGCCCGGCATCATGACGTCCAGCAGCACGAGATCCAGCGGCTCCTTCGCGACCTTGTCGAGCGCCTCGGGGCCGTTGGTGGCGGTGACCACCGCGTAGCCCTTGACCGTGAGCAGGTCCCCGAGGAGCTTGAGGTTCACGGGCGTGTCGTCGACGACGAGGATGCGCGCGCTCACGTGGTGGTCCCCGACCGGCGGTCGAGCAGCTCGCGCACGGCGTCCATGAACCCCTTCACGTTGAGGGGCTTCGACTGGTAGGCGTCGAACCCCGCGGCCATGATCTTCTGCCGGTCGTGCGTCATGGCCGACGCCGTCACCGCCATGATCGGTATGGCCTGGGTGGCCGCGTCGGCGCGGATCTGGCGGAGGGCCTGGATGCCGTCGATCCCGGGGAGCTGGATGTCCATCAGGACGAGGTCGGGATGCTGCTCGCGGGCGAGCCGGACGCCGTCCTCTCCCGTCTCCGCTTCCACCAGGCGATAGCCCTTGAAGGCCAGGACGTCGCGCATGAGCCTGCGGTTCTTCTCGTTGTCTTCGACGATGAGGATCAGCTCGCCTGCCATGCCTTCACCGGTATGGAAAAGGTGAACGTCGATCCCTCGCCGACCTGGCTCTTGACCCAGATCTTGCCGCCGTGCAGCTCCACGAACCGGCGGGCGAGGGCGAGGCCGAGCCCCGTGCCCTCACGCTTGCTCGTATAGTCGGTCCCGACCTGCCGGAACTCTTCGAAGACGGCCGCCTGGTCCGCCGGGGCGATACCGATGCCGGTGTCGATGACCGACACCTCGACCGTGCCATCCACCCGCACCGCGCGGACCTCGATCTTGCCGCCCTCGCCGGTAAACTTCACGGCGTTGGAGAGCAGGTTGAGCAGCACCTGCTTGACCTTCCGCTCGTCGCCGCGAATCTCACCCACACGTGCATCGAGCGTCCGCTCGAGCGCGATGCCGCGGCGGCTGGCCCGCTCGCGCACCAGGGTGAGCGCGTTGTCGAGCGCCTGGGGCAGATCGAAATCGGTCAGCTCCAGCTCCATCCGCCCCGCCTCGATCTTGGAGAGGTCGAGGATGTCGTTGATGAGCGACAGGAGGTGACGGCCGGAGCCGAGGATGTCTTGCAGGTACTCCTCCTGCTTCTCGTTGATCTCGCCGAACATCCTTTCGAGCAGCACTTCCGAGAACCCGATGACGGCGTTCAGCGGCGTGCGCAGCTCGTGCGACATGTTGGCCAGGAACTCCGACTTGTGCCGGTTGGCGATCTCGACCTGGACGGTCTTGTCCTGCAGCTCCCCGAGCAGCCGGGCGTTCTCGACCGCGATGACGGCCTGGTCGGCGAAGGTCTTCATGAGGGCGACCTGGCTGGGCGGGAAGCGGCCCCGCGTCGCGCGCGCGATGCTGATGGCGCCGATGCCAACGTCCTCGCGGTTCAGGGGAACGAGCAGAAGGCTCCCGTAGCCCAACGTGCGGCCCAGCTCACGGAACTCGGACGGCAGCTCGGGATCGGTGTCGATGTCCGTGATTTCCACGACCACCCTGTCACGAACGGCGCGCGTCACCGGGAGCGGACGGTCGTCCAGCGGCCGCGGCCACGTGCCGCGAAGCTCGTCCACCGTGGTCGCCGTGTCGCCGACCTCGGGCCGGAGCGAGCGCCGGGCGACGAGCTTGATCATGCCACCGTCCACCCGGAAGACCCCGCTGGCGATCCCGTCGCAGAGACGCACGGCGCTGTCGGCGATGGCGTCGAACACCGGCTGCACGTCGGTTTGCGTCTGGCTGATGACCTGCAGGATCTCGCTCGTCGCGGTCTGCTGCCGCAACGCCTCGGTGATCACGGTGTTCCGGTCTTCCAGCTCCTTGAACAGGCGCACGTTCTCGATGGCGATCACCGCCTGGTCGGCGAAGGTTTTCAGGAGATTGACGTGCTTGTCTTCGAACGGCCTGATTTCCCGACGCGTGACGGCGAGGACGCCGATCGGGCGGCCTTCCCGCAGAAGTGGACAGGCCACGATGGTCCGGACGCCGCTGCGACGCGTCGCTTCCGCCACCTCGGGCGAGAGGCGCTCGATCTCCGACAGGTTCGCCTGAAGGTCGGCCTCGCGCACAATCTCGCCGCTGGTCACGGCTCGACCACTGGCGAGCGAGGCCGCGATCGGCATGGTCACGCCGAGCGGCCAGGCCGCGTCGGCGGACACGCCCGCGGACACCAGGTGATCGGCCTCGACGAGCCAGACCACGGCCCAATGCGCCTGGCAAAGACTCACCGCGCTGTTCGCGACCGCATTCAGCACCGGCTGAACGTCGGTGGGCGAGCTGCTGATGACGCGCAGGATCTCGCCCGTCGCCGTCTGCTGCTCCAGGGCCTCGGAGAGCTCTGCCGTGCGCTCCTCCACGCGTTGCTCCAGGGTCGCGTAGGACTCCTGGAGCCGGGCCGTCATCCGGTTGAATTCCCCGGCGAGGGCCTCCAGCTCGTCGCCCGTCTTCACGTCGAGCTGGTGGCCCAGCTCCCCGGCCCCGATGCGGGTCGCTCCTTCCCCCAGCGTGCGGATGGGACGGATCATGCGACGGGCGAGGATCACGCTGGCCACCACGGACAGGGCGACGCCGAGGAAGATCAGGATGAGCGTGCGCTGCACGGAGGCCTGCACGGGCTCGAACGCCTCTTCCAGCGGCTGCTCCACGAACACGGCCCACCACACCGGGAGAATCATCGAATGCGCGGTCAGGACCTGTTTGCCATGCGTGTCGCGCGCGATCGTCACCTCCTCGGCGGGTCGCCCGGCTGCCGCGCCCGGGCCCAGAGCCTGAAGCGCGGCGGTGTGCCGCGCCACCTCCGCGGCCCGGTCGCGCGCGATCTGCGCAGGCGCCGTGCCCGCCTTGTCGCGCCGCGCGATCTCCGCGAGCTGGTCGGCGTGCTTCGCGGTCTCCAGGACGCCGAGGGCCGCGTTGACGTGCTGAAGGTTGGCCATCGACGTTTTCTGAAGCACGAGGCTGATGTCGGGGTGGGCGACGAGGGCGCCCCGGCCGTCCACGGCGTACGCGCGACCGGCCCGGCCGATCTTGATCTGGGAGACGACGTCCCAGATGAACTTGAGGTTCACTGCGGCGACGGTCACGCCGGTGCCGCCGCTCTGGAGCATCGCGATGGTCATGTAGGGCTCCGACTCCTTGCGGAAGTCGACGGGCCCGTAGTAGATGCGGCCGCTCTTGGCCTCGGTGAACCGGGGATCTGTCGAGTAGTCCGTCTGGCTGCCCGCCACGTCCATGGCGAGGCGGGACACGCGGAGCTGCTCACGGCCGGTGGCGTCGAGGTGACCGAGCTCGGTAATAGGCGGGACCTGACGGAGCAAGCGCAGATAGTCGACGCGCCGCTGTTCCAGCGCCGCCGAGGGCCCGACGAGCTGGGGCTGGGTCGTCCAGCCGATCTGGCGCTCGATCTCCTTGAGGAAGCTCTCGATGCGGGAGGCCGCGGCCTGCGCCTTCTCGCGTTGCAGCGTGACGAGCGCGGCCTTGTTCTCCTGGTACGAGAAGTAGATCTCGATGGCGCCGCTGGCGAGCAGCGCGCCGCTCACCAGGACGACGATGATGACGACGTACTTCCAGAGGAGCCGGCCGCGGAGCTTCACGGCGCGATCACCGCCAGCACCCGCTCGAGCGACTTGCCCAGGCAGCGCTTGATCTCGTCGCGGCACGCGCGAAAGACGTCTTCCCCTTGCGCGGCGGGATCGTCGATGTCGCCGTCCTCGCCGGCCAGCTCGCGCAGCGTGAACACGGCCCGACCCTGCGCTTCCGCCAGCGCCTCCACCATCTCCTTCTGCTGCCGCGTCATGGTCATGATGAGGTCGGCCGCCGCGATCAGGTGGCGATGGCGCTTGAGATCCGTGGACGTCATCGCGTCTTCGGCGAGGTGGATGCCCTCCTCGCGCAAGGCGAGCCGGGCGTCGAGGGACGGGATCATTCCGTCACGGGCGTAGGTCGCGATGCCCCCGGACCGGACGAGGACGCGGGTGCCGTGGTTGCGCTCGGCGAGCAGCCGCTCAAGCATGGCCTGGGCCATGACGCTTCGCGCCGTGTTTGCATGGCAGACGACCAGGATGGTGCGGTCGGAGGACATGTCGCTAGGAGGATACCTCAGCGCCAGGCCCACACCGGCTGCTCGAAGTGGGCCACCCGCGTGGCCCGCCCGTGCAGCAAGACCTCGCGCACCTGGTACAGGACGGCCGCCGTGGGCGCGTGCACGAGGCTCGACATGATCGGCATCTGGATCACGGGCCGATCGCTCTCGGGGATGCTCACGAAGCGGGGGGCGTCCGGCTGGTCCAGAACGCTGAGCGGGACTCGATAGACCGCGGCCACCTCGGACGGGTCGGCCGTCAGCTCGGGATGCTCGCCGGCCCACACGACCACGGGTGTGATGACGAACCCCGAGCGGGTCGGATAGTCGTCCAGCAGCCCGAGCACGGCTGTCGGCTCGCAGCCCAGGCCGACCTCTTCCTGGAGCTCGCGCAGCGCCGCGGCCTCCGGCGTCTCGCCGGGCTCGATCCGCCCGCCCGGAAGCGCCCACTGCCTGGCATGGTCGCGCAGCGTCGGCGCGCGACGGGTGAGCAGGAAGCACGCCGTGCCCGTCTCGTCGGGAAGGATCGTCACCGCCACCGCGGCTGGGCGGCGGCCGTCCGCCGCGACGGCAACGCGGGGGAACGTTCCGACGTTCAGCCGCACCCGCGCCTGCAGCGCCTCGTCGAACGCGGTCACTCGATCACGCGGTCGGCGCGCAGCAGGAGCGTCGGGGGGAGCGTCAGCCCGAGCGCCTGGGCCGTCTTGAGGTTCACGACCAGCTCGAACTTCGTGGGCTGCTGGACGGGCAAGTCGGCCGGCCGCGCCCCCTTGAGGATCTTGTCCACGAAGCTCGCCGCCCGCCGATGGTTGTCGGCGAAGCTCGCCGCGTAGGCGATGAGCCCGCCCGCCTCCACGTACCCCACCGCCGCGTACATGCTCGGCAGCCGGGAGCGGGTGGCCAGCTCGATCAGGTACGCGCGATGGGGCGTCAGCAGCGTCGAGGCGCTGGCAACCACGGCGTCCACGCCCTGCTTGGCCATCTCGTGAAACGCCAGGTCGAGGTGGTGGCGCTCGCGGACGCCGAAGGTGCGCAGCTCGAGACCCAGGGTCCGGGCGGCCGCGCGCACGTGATCCAGGCCGGCCACGTTGGAGGGATCGGCCTCCGCGAACACGTAGCCAACGCGCGCGAGCCTGGGGAGCATCTCCTTCACCAGCTCGAGCCGCTTGCCGCTCAGCTCGGCGTTGAGGGTCGTGACGCCGGTGACGTTTCCGCCCGGCCGCGCCAGGCTCGCCACCAGCCCCGTCCCGACCGGATCCGAGACGACGGCGAAGACGATGGGGATGGTGTCGGTGCCCCTCTTGGCGGTGAGCGCGGCCAGGGTCCCGGGCGCCAGGATCACGTCGACCTTTTCGCTCACGAGGCTCGCGGCGGCGCCGCGTTGCTGGTCGGGCCGCTGGCCCCACCGATGCTCGTAGGCGACGTTCTGGCCCTCCACCCAGCCGAGCTCGCGCATCCCCTCGCGGAAGGCGTCGAGGTTCGGCAGCTCACGGGGACCCAGCACGCCGATGCGCCGGATCCGGCCGGGCTGCGCGGCGGCGCGGGAGGCGGGCCGGGCCAGTGCCAGCAGCGCGCCGGCCATGAACCGCCGGCGACGCATCACTGGATCACGTGGTCGGCACGCAGCAGCAGCGACTGTGGAAGCGTGACGCCAAGCGTCCGGGCGGCCTTGAGATTGATCACGAGCTCGAACCGCGTCGGGTGCTCCACCGGCAGATCGCCGGGGCGCGCGCCCTTGAGGATCTTGTCCACGTAGCCGGCGGCGCGCCGGAACTGGTCGGCCAGGTCGGCCGAGTACGACATCAGGCCACCGGCGACGGTGAACTCGCGCAGCCCGAACATGGCGGGCAGCCGGTGCTCGGTGACGCGCGCGATGAGACGCTCTCGGTTGATGAAGAAGATCGCGTCACCGGCTCCTGCGGGGACGAGAAGGGCGCCGGGACGATCGCGCGCGATGAGGGCGAAAGCGTGATCGATCTCCTCGCCGCTCCGCACGTCCACCGCCTGCACCTTGACCCCGACCGCCTGCGCCGCGGTCTCGTAGTCCTTCCAGATGGTGTCCTGGATGTGAGCCGGGCTGCGCAGGACGACGATGCGCGTGACCCGGGGCAAGGTCTCCTTCAGGAGTTGGAGCTGCTTGGCGCGGATGTCCGGCGTGACCTGGGACGTGAGCCCGGTCACGTTGCCGCCGGGCCGGGCGAGGCTAGCGACGAGCCCGGCACCCACCGGATCGGACGCGTTCACCATGACGATCGGCGTGGTCGTCGTCGCGGCCCGGGCCGCTTCCGCGGCCCGCGTGCTCGAGGCCAGGAGGACGTCGACCTTCAGCCGCAACAGGTCCGCGGCGATGACGGGGAATTGCCTGGCCTCGCCCTCCGCCCAGCGCAGCTCGAACGCGACGTTCCGGCCCTCGGCCCACCCGAGCTCGGCGAGGCCCTCCTTGAATCCCGCGACGATGTGCGCCGCGGCCTTGGGATTGGTGGTCATCAACATTCCGACGCGCGCGACCTTGGCCGCCGGCACCGGCCCGACGCTCAACGCGACGAGAGCGAGCGCGCCCCCGACACCGACCACGAGCGCAGAGCGGCAGCCACGCACGGCGACGCGGCTCGTGTCAGTACCCCTTGCGCTTGTCGATCAGCGCGAGCAGCGGCTGCCCGGCCTTCATGCGCTCGAGGTTCTGGCAGAACGTCGCGATGGCGCGGCCGGCGCGGCGGGGCGACCCGCCCGCGGTGTGCGGCGTGACGATGGCGCGCGGGTGCGTCCACAGCTTGTGCCCCGCCGGCAGCGGCTCGGGATCGGTCACGTCGAGCCCGGCCGCGCCGATGAGGCCTTCGTCGAGCGCGGCCAGGAGGTCGTCGCCGTAGACGATCCCGCCGCGAGTCACGTTGATGAGGATGGCCGTCCGGCGCATGCGGCGGAACAGGTCGCGCGTGAAGAGATGGTGCGTGGCCTTGGTGAGCGGCAGCGCGATGACGACCACGTCCGATCCGCCGAGCAGGTCGTTCATCCGGTCCGTCTTCCAGATCGTGACGCCGGACTCGGGCGGGACGTCCTCGACGTCGACGGCGAGGACGTGCATGCCGAAGCCGAGCGCGCGCTTGGCGACGGCGCGCCCGGTGCCGCCGAATCCCACGATGCCCATGGTGAGATCGAACAGCTCCCACTGGTCGCGCCGGATCGACTCGCGCAGCTTGTAGTCCGGCGTCCGCAGGGCCGTGTGCAGGCCGCGCGTGAGCGCGAGGAGGAGCGCGAAGGCGTGCTCGGCGAGGTGGATGCCGACCTCGCCCTTCTCGCTGGCCAGGATCACGTCGCTCTCCACCAGCTCCTGGGTGAGGATGGCGTCCACCCCCGCCCCGATGGAGTGGTAGTAGCGCAGCCGCTTGGCGTGCAGGAACGTCTCCGGCGACACGCGGCCGAGCAGCATGTCGGCGTCGGCGATCTCCTTGCGCTGCTGCTCCGGGTCCTTGACTTCGACGAGCACGGCGCCCGGTCCGGCCGCCTGCCTGATCCGGGCGCGGTCGTCATCGGTCAGCGCAGGGCAGATGATCGTGGGGGCGAAGAGGATCTTCATGACGTTCCTCCGGGAGAGGCGGTGGCCCCATCGTAGATCTCGCGGCGGCGCACGCCGCGCTGGAAGGCGAGGTACGCTTCGCGCGCACCGCCCATGTAGGGATGCGTCATGCCCCCCGTCCGATCACGCGCGCGTTGCGGGCGCGGGCACGACGCGTCGTCCGCGCCGTCACGACGCTTCCCCCGCGGTCGACGACAGCTCCGGCCGGCACACCGCGCGGAAGTTGCACCAGCGGCAGATGCGGAGATCTTCGGTGCGCTCGAAGTCGGCGATCAGCGCCACGTTGGCGGCCGGCTCGGCCAGGTACGCCTTCATCGAGCGGATGGACAGCCGGAGCTGCTCCTTGATCTCTTCGAGGCGCGCGTCGTCCCAGCGGTGATCGCTCACGACGGGCTCGCGCAGGTTGACTTCGAAGAGGTCCACCTGGGACGGCGGGAGCTTCAGCACTTCGTTCGCATAGAGCGCGTAGCAGCCGAGCTGGAAGGAGGCGCCGTGGCCGCCACCCCCCGTCTTCCAGTCGACGAGGGCGAGCCGGCCGGCCGGCGTCCAGTACCCGAAATCGGGGGCGACCCACACCGCGGTGCCCTCGAAGTCGAACATCTTGGACCAGTGCTCGATCGACCAGTGCTCCGGCGCCGTGCGCCGGATCGCCGCGAGCAGCGGCAGCCGGAAGAAGTTGCGGAGGCAGCCGGCCACGTTCTGGCTCAGCGCCTGCCACGCCTCGCGCTTGATGTCGACGGCGTATTCGTGCTCGAAGAGCGCCGTCGTGCGCGGCTGCTCGCGGTAGCGGCCGGCGTGCGAAGAGCGCCACTCACCCCGCATTCGCTCGATGACGTCGGCCACGAAGGCCTCCACCGGCACGTCGCGCCCCTCGCGGAACACCTGGAGCGCCATCTCGATCGCGTCGTGCACCATCCGGCCCGCCCACATCTGTCGGGACGCGAGCTGCTTGAGGATGTAGAGGCGGCGGACCTCCTCGCCGGCGGTCGGATCCCAGCCGCCCCAGGAGCCGTAGTAGTGGTAGAAGTACTTGCGCCGGCAGTCCTGGAACTTGCCGTCCCGACTCCGTGACCACGAAAACTCGTTGGCGAGATCGGCCACGGGCCGAGTGTAGTCACCGCCGTCGGGGGGGTCAAGGACGGCGCGGCGTCTCGTATTCAGGACGGCGCGGCGTCACCCAACGGTCACACCAGTGCGGCACCGGGGGGCCGGCCCTCCTTGATGACCCGGCGGCGGCTTGCTATCTTGGGCCATTGCCCAGCGAGGATAGCGTGTGTCTGACCTGACCGACGTGGCCCGGCCCTCCGGGCCCCGCGGCTTCCGATCCTCGATCGTGACCGCCCGGGTCGCGGCCGGTGCGCTACTCGTGGCGCTCCTGGCCGGCCCCGGCGTCGCGGCCGCCGAGTACGCCGACACCCTCGGGTACAGCGCGCTCGGCCGCGCCACCGGCAGCGCCTTCGTCGCCACGCCCGACGTGCTCGACGCCTTCCACGTGAATCCGGCCGGCCTCCTCTCCCGCGGACACACCTTCGGCGCCGACATCAACTTCATCAGCCTCAATCCCATCTTCTATCGCGACGCCGAGGGCACGCACGACGAGCGCGGCCGCCTGCTCACCAACGCGACGCTCGGCTACGCGGCGACCAACGACGCGCAGACCTTTGCCTACGGCCTCGGCTTCGGGGTCCCGTTCGGCCTGGTGTACCGCTTCCCCAACGACCGCGGCTTCCAGCGCTTCGCCGGATCGGAAGCGGCGATCTATGCCGTCGCCATCACGCCGGCGGTCGCGGTCAAGCTGGCGCCCTGGATCTCCGTCGGCGTCGGATTGAACGTCATCGCCGGCGAGCACTTCTCGGCGCGCGCCACCGTCGGCAACGGCGTCGTCGGCGACTTCGCGGCCGGCGCGGGCGTGCCGGTCAGCACGCGGCAACCGGGCAGCCGCCAGGACGGCTACGTGCAGATCAAGTCGCGCCGGGAGATCGACATCCCGCAACCGCCCGACACGTCCGACGTCGACTTCCAGCGCTTCAGCTACACCCTCGGCCTCCAGCTCACCCCCCGGCCCGACCTCCGGATCGGACTGGGCTACCGCGAGCACACGACGATCGAATACCACGGGCGGATCAACTTCTTCCTCGATCCCGACGCCACCCTCGGCGGCGCCATCACGGCCAGCGAGCGCTCGACGCGGGTGGAGTTCGGCATCCCGCGCCAGCTCGAGGCCGGGATCAGCCACGACGTGCTGCCGCAGCTCGAGCTCGGCCTCGGGGTGCAGTGGACGAACTGGAGCGACGCGGTCGGCTGGGGTGGACGGACGATCCTGAGAATCGGCGGCGGCGGCATCGTCGACGCGCCCGCGCTCGGGATCCGCGGCGCCATCAAGCGGCTGGTGATTCCGTACAACTTTCACGACACGGTGAGCCCGCGCATCGGCATCCGGTATCGCATCGCCCCCGGCACGCTCCTGCTCGCCGGGTACCGCTACGATCCCACGCCGGTGCCGACGCGCTCGTTCGACACCCTGGTGAGCTCGGCCAACTCGCACTATGCCACCTTCGGTGCTTCCCGCGACTTCCTGAACGGCGCGCTCACCCTGGGCGCCGGGGTGCAGTTCATCGTCGCCGAGCACCGAACGATCGGAGAGGGCAAGAGCTTCAATGCAGGAGGGCTGGGCGGGCTGAACTTCGATCCGACCTCGGGCACCCTGTCGCCGGTTCCGAACACCGCGGCAAACAATTCCGGTGGCGAGGTCCTGGGAGGATTCTATTGGACCGTCGGCCTCAACGCGGCGTATCGGTTCTAACCGGGGCGAGTTGAGCGACTGATGGCCTCCCCCCAGGCGATCCGGGCCTCGACCCTTCCGGGCGGTGACGGCGCCGCCGCGCGCCTGTCCTGGTATCTCACCGTCACCTACGTCATCGCGTCGATGGCGGCGGTCGGCGTCACCTTCCTGCTCATCGGGCTCGGGCTGGAGTTCTCGTTGCGGCAGTGGGGCCACTTCCTGCTCCTCGCCACCCTCGCCATCCCGGCCTACACGTTCCCCGACGTCTACATGATCCGCCGCCACATCGCGCCCATCACCCGCGTGCTTCGGGTGCTGGACCGCGGCCAGACGCCGGACAAGGCCGACGTCTCGAAGGCGATCGTGCGGGCCCTCAACCTGCCGTTCTATGCGTTCCTGCGCGTCACGTTGTTCCACGGGCCGGCCGCGGCCATCTGCGCCGGCACGTTCATGCTCATCACCAACAAGGTGCTGGGCAGTGGCTACCTCCCGTGGCAAGTCGCCGGCGTCATCGTCCTGATCTTCCTCTTCGCCTCGCCCGCGCACGCGATTGCCGAGTTCTTCGTCATCGCCCGCAAGATCACGCCGGAGGTCGAGCGGCTCTGGGAGTACTGCGAGCACCTGGAGCCCGAGGACCAGCGGCGGATCATCTCGATCCGGCTGCAGACCAAGCTGCTGTACCTGTCCATCTTCGTCAACTCGCTGCCGCTGCTCTTCTTCGCCTTCTCCGTCGTGTACAAGGTGGACCGGCTGCTGACGAGCCTGGGCATCCCGCCGACCACCCAGCACATGCTGCCGTTGCTGATGTGGGCGGTCGGCGTCGCGTTCGTCTGCATCCTGGGCACGCTGGCCATGTCGATCTTCACGGCCGGTGAGGTGTCACGGTCGGCGGCCCGGCTCGCCGACGCCATGCGGGCGGTGGAGCACGGTGATCTGGACAACGATCTGCGATTGAGCTCCACCGACGAGTACGCCGTGCTGTACCGGGGCTTCAACCTCATGGTGGGCAGCCTGCGCGACGAGGTGCAGATCCTGCAGGTCTCGCACGATCTCGCCGGCGAGCTGAACCTGGACACCCTGCTCTCCCGTCTCATGCACGCCACCACCGAGCTGCTCGACGCCGACCGCAGCACGCTGTTCCTCCACGACCGGAAGACCAACGAGCTGTTCTCGCGGGTGGCCGAGGGGCTGGAGATCAAGGAGATCCGCATCCCGCCGAATAGCGGCATCGCGGGGGCGGTCTTCACCACCCGGCGGACGGAGAACATTTCCGATCCGTACGCGGACGCCCGCTTCAACCAGGAAGTCGACCGGCGCACCGGCTATCGCACCGAGAGCATCCTGGCCATGCCGATCGTCAACAAGAGCGGCGCGTGCATCGGCGTGACGGAAGCCCTCAACAAGCGGGGCGGGCACTTCACGCCCAAGGACGAGGCCCGCCTGGGCGCGTTCACCGCCCAGGTCGCGGTCGCTCTCGAGAACGCCAAGCTCTTCGAGGACGTGCTCAACGAGAAGAACTACAACGCCGGAATTTTGAGGTCCACCAGCGACGGCATGGTCACGGTGGACGCGCGCGGGAAGGTGCTCACCGCCAACGACGCCTCGCTCCGCATCCTGGGCCTCGCGCGCGAGGCCGTGGTGGAGCGGCCGGTGGCCGACGTGTTCGCGGGCACCAACGCCTGGGTGGTCGGCTCGATCGACAAGGTGCGGCAGAGTGGCCGCCGGGAGATCGTGGTCGGCAAGGAGCTGCGCGTCAGCGACAAGGACACCGCTTCCGTCAACCTCGCCGTCAACCCGCTCATCGACGTCAACGAGGAGCACATCGGCTCGCTCATCGTGCTCGAGGACATCACGAGCGAGAAGAAGCTCAAGAGCACGATGGCGCGCTACATGTCGCCCGAGGTGGCCGAGCAGCTTCTGGCCGCCGGCGAGGCCGTCCTCGGTGGCAAGGACCAGAAGGTCTCGATCCTGTTCTCGGACGTGCGCAACTTCACCTCGGTGGCGGAGGCGCTGGGCGCGCGCGAGACGGTCTCGATGCTGAACGAGTACTTCGAGCGGATGGTGGACGTCGTCCTCAGCCACAAGGGCGTCCTCGACAAGTTCATCGGCGACGCCGTCATGGCGCTCTTCGGGGTGCCGTTCAACGGCGAGCACGACGCCGACGACGCCATCCAGGTGGGCAACACGATGTTCGTAGCCCTCCGTACGCTCAACGAGGAGCGGCGCCGCCAGGGCAAGGACCGGATCGACATCGGCGTGGGCATCTCCACCGGCGTGGTCGTCGTCGGCAACATCGGCTCGACCAAGCGCATGGAGTACACGGTCATCGGTGACTCGGTGAACCTGGCCTCGCGCCTCGAGAGCGCGACGAAGTTCTACGGCGCCAGGATCCTCCTCAGCGAGTACACGCGCCTGGAGCTCACGCAGAAGACGCTGCTGCGCGAGATCGATCTGATGCGGGTCAAGGGCAAGCACGAGCCGGTCGCCATCTACGAGGCCCTCGACCACTTCACCGAGGAGACCTTCCCCAACCTCGCGGCGACGCTCGGCCACTACACGGAGGGGATGCGCAACTACCGGGCCCGACAGTGGAAGGACGCGCTCGCGTGCTTCCAGGAGGCCCTCGAGCTGAACCCCAACGACAAGCCGTCCGGCCTGCAGCTCGAGCGCTGCGAGCACTTCATCGAAAGCCCGCCGCCGGCCGACTGGGACGGCGTGTGGACGATGACCACGAAGTAGCGCGCTTGACGCCCTCCGGGGCCACGGTTACCTTGACGCCATGACGTTCACGGTCGAGTGCCCCGGCTGCGGCGGTAAGCTCACCATCGATCCCGAGGTGCAAGCGGTGATCGCTCACGAACCGCCGCCTCCCAAGCGCACGCTTGGCGACCTCGGAGCGGCGGTTGATGCTCTGCGCTCCAAGTCGCAAGAGCGCGAGCAGCGCTTCCGCGAGCACGTGCAGGCGGAAGCGAGCAAGAGCAAGGTCCTCGACCGCAAATTTCAGGAGGGGCTCAAGAAAGCGAAGGACTCCCCGGACCCGCCGCGGAGGCCGTTCGACTTCGATTGAGATGGGGGGCCCCGAAATGGCCCCCCATACCCCCCCAAACGCTCGGGGCGCCCCGGCGAAGCCGTGGCACCCCTCGACCTCCCGCAACGCCCAGCGCCCGGCAAGAGCGTGGCGCCCCTCGATCCCTCGCCACGCCCAGCGCCCGGCAAGAGCGTGGCGCCCCTCGATCCCTCGCCACGCCCAGCGCCCGGCAAGCGCGTGGCGCCCCTCGACCCCCTGCAACGCTCGGTGAGGCCCGGCAAAAGCGGGGCGTCCCTCCACCTCCTTCAACGCTCCGAGCGTCCTGGCGAAGCTGGGGGCGTTCATTGACGTCGCGGCGGGCGCTTAGCATGCGGGGCGACGGCGATCTGCTCGGGGGCGTGCTGCGGCGGGTCAGCCGGAGTTTCTATCTGTCGCTGGCCGTTCTTCCTGTGAGCCTCCGCGAGCCCATCGGCCTCGCCTACCTGCTCGCGCGTGCCGCCGACACCGTCGCCGACACGGGCCTGCTCCCCCGCGCCGATCGGCTTCGCCACCTCGAGGCGCTGCGCAAGGCGTTCGCCGGCGCGGGGGACGGCGTCGCGGAGGTGGCTCGCGCGTGCCTGCCGCACCAGGCGCTCGACGCCGAGCGCCGGCTGCTCGAGCGCGTCGACGAGGCGCTGGCGCGCATGCGGGCGCTGCCCTCCGCCGATCGCGCCGACGTGCAGGACGTGCTCGCCACGCTGACGCGCGGCATGATCTTCGACCTTACGCGGTTCCCCGGAGACGACGCGGCCGCGCTCGCCGCGCTGCCCGCGTGGCCCGACCTCGACGAATACACGTACCTGGTCGCCGGCTGCGTGGGACCCTTCTGGACGGCGCTGCACGTCCGCCACCGACCGCGGCTCGCCGCCTGGGACGTGAGCGCGATGAGCGCGCAGGGTGTTCGCTTCGGCAAGGCGCTCCAGATGACGAACGTGCTGCGCGACGTGCCGCGCGATCTGCGCGTCGGGCGCTGTTACATCCCCGGGGACGAGCTGGCCGCGCTCCACCTCCGCCCCGCCGATCTACTCGATCGCGCCGTTTGGCCACGGGCGCGCCCGCTGTTTCGCGGGCTGCTGGAACGCACGCTCGCGCACTACGACGTCGCCTGGCGCTACACGCTCGCCATTCCACGCTCCGAGTTCCGCATGCGGCTGGCCTGCACGTGGGCGCTCCTCATCGGCCTCGCGACGCTCGCCGAGCTCGCGGCCCACCCCGATCCGCTCAGCGCCGGCACTGCCATCAAGATCCCGCGTGCCGCCGTGCGAGGCATCGTCGCCCGTTCGGCGCTCGCCGTCGGGTCGAACCGTGCGCTCGCCCGGTTGGCCGCGCGCGGCCGCGCCGCCGTCGGGTGAGTACATGGGGGGCCCCGATATGGCCCCCCATACCCCCCACCGCTCGGACGCGCCCCGGGACACCCGGGGCGCCCCTCGACATCCCCATCGCTCGGGGCGCCCCGGCGGGGCCGGGGCTCTCCTCGAATTCCCTCATACCCTCTGAGATCGGCCGCGGCTCGAGCTCAATTCGTGATCGTGAGGCTCAGGAGCGTTGCGGGATCGACCCGGGCGCCGCCGAGCTGGACGCCGAAGTGCAGGTGGGGACCGGTGGCGCGGCCGGTGGCGCCGACCGTGGCGATCGGTTGGCCACGCGTCACCCGCTCGCCGTCGGTGACCGAGACCGTGTCGAGGTGGAAGTAGAGGGTGTGAAGCCCGAGCCCGTGGTCGATGACGACGAGGCGACCCGCGAAGAAGTGCTCGGCGATCAGCGCGACGCGGCCGTCGTTGACCGCCACCACGGGCGTCGCGCGCGGCACGGCGAAATCGATGCCGCTGTGGGCGGCACGCGGCTTGCCGTTGATGACCCGACGCGCCCCGAAGCCGGTTCCGGGCTCGGCGCTGGCGACGGGGAGAGTGAAGCGACCGCGCCACAACCGCTCGGGCGTGATCGTCCGGTACAGGGTCCGCATCCGCTCGGCTTCTGCCCGCGCACGCTCCTCGGTGGCCGGATCGAGGTCCACCATGGGCGTCGGCAGCGTGAGTCGCTGAACGGGGAAGCTCCGCGACCGGATCTCGACGGTGCCCGCCGCCGTCCGCGAGGGCTGGCCCACCTGCACGGTGGCCATCCTCCACGGTGTCCGCCCCGCGGCGGTGTCCACGTCGAAGCCGACCAGGGCCGCGACGCCGCCCCCGTAGAGAAAGAACGTCAGCGGCCGGCCACCCACGTGGCCCTCGACGGTGGCGCCCGTCGGGACGTCGCGGACGTGCACCCAGGTGACCTCTCCCACGCGGGGCGAGCCGTGCCAACTGACGACCAGCGGGTGGGCGAGCGCCGGGGTCGCAGACGTGACGGTCGAGGTGAGAGCGAGGAGGAGGAGCGCCCGGCGGCGGGCGCGGATCACTCGGGGCGCTGTTGCCGCAGAAACTGCTCGATCTCGGCGACGAGCTCCGAGGCCGGCGGGAGGTCGCTGCTCGGGGCCGACGCGGGAAACTCCTCCTCCGCGTCCTTGGTCTCGAGCTTCGCGATGTAGCTGGCGATCTTCGTGTTCTGGGCCACGATCTCCGTGAGGTTCTGATCGAACTGCTTGCCTGCTTCCTCGAGGTCGCTGAGATCGGTCTCGGCGCCCAGCAGCTCGAGCACGCGACGAACGAGAGCCAGCGAGGCGCGCGGGTTCTCGATCCCGGAAATGTAGTGGGGGACGTTCGCCCAGAGACTCGCCGTCGACAGGCCGTCGTCGCGGCAGATCGTGTTCAGGACGCCGACGATGCCGGTGGGCCCCTCGTACCGGGTCGGCCGGATCCCCAGACGGGCGGCCAGCTCGGGGTCGGAGGCGCCGCCGACCAGCCGGATCGGGCGCGTGTGCGGAACTTCGGCGAGGAGTGCCCCGAGCGTGAGCACGAGCGTGGCCTCGCAGGTCCGCGCGAACTGCAAGATGAGGTTGGCGTAGGTGCGCCACTTCAGGTGCGGCTCCGGAGCCACGCCGACGATGAGGTCCCGCGGGAGATCGCCTCCCTGCGCGAGAGAGAACTCCGTCACCGGCCAGAGTACCTCGCGCTCGGTCTCCGAGCCCGACTTGAAGCGCACGTACGGACGGGACAGCCCGAAGTGATAGAACTCCTCGGGGTCGATCTCGGCGACCTTCTCGGCGTGGAACGAGGCGGCCAGGTACCGCGCCGCCGTGGTGGCCGACTCCGCCGCGTCGTTCCATCCGGCAAACGCCATGATGAGGATGGGGCGGCGCAGGTTCCGCGGAAGTTCGTGGATCTTCAGTGCGTCCATGCGGTGTCATTCGGAGTTTAACACGAGCGGCCGGCGCCGCGCCGCGCCGAGGCTCGTGATAGCATTGGAGCGCAACGATCCCCCCACGGAGGTCACCCAATCATGCGACGCGATCCCCTGCGCTGGCTGTTGATCAGTGGTGTGCTCGTGGCGACGGCGGCATGCGCGACCGGCGAGGAGTGGACGACGTGGAAGTCGCATTCGACCCACTTCGCCTCGGGCGAGCACATGTTCTTCTCCGTCCGCAACCGAGAGGGCAACGAGGCCAAGGTGACCCGGCAGGACATTGCGCTGGCCCGCGACGAGGCGTGGTGGGGCAAGCCCATCACGGTGGGGCAGGAGCAGATCCTTGAGCGGTAGACTACGCGGCGCAGCGCTGGTGCTGCTGGCCGCCGCGACGTTCCCTATCGCCGCGACGCTCGGCGCCGGCGCCGCGCTGGCCGCGCCGGGCGAGGACCGGATCCTCCCCACCGACCAGTACACGTCGGCGAAGGCGCGCCGACTGGCGGAGACGCACCACGGCGCGCTGCGCGAGCTCAACACGGCCGTGTACCACTGCTTGCCGTGGGTGGAAGTGGCTCGGCAGAGTATCGGCTTCTTCAAGCCCCGGAACGCCCCCCAGGACGACCGATATCTTTCGATCCGGATCTACATCGAGCAGGACCCGTCGCCGCAGTTCGCCACCCTCCGCATGGAGGACCGCGGCTCGGCGATGTTCTCGCGCTACGTTGGCCACCTGCTCCGGCGGATGACCCGGAGTCCCGCGCTGGCCGCGGAGACCGCCGTCGACGGATTCACGATCATCCTGGAGTGGCTCAAGCAGACGCCGCGGGCGGGAGGCCGGCCCATCCACGAGACGGTCGCGGTCTTCGTGCCGCGCGTGGTGGCGAGCGACTATCTGGCCGGCCGGATCCCCATCGGCCAGGTCGCGAACGGCTCGAAGGTCTTCGGCTGGGACGGCGAGACCGCGCTCGGCGAGCTCAAGCTCACGGCCTGGGACGACAACTTCGCGACCACCTTCAAGGTGGCGAACTACCAGATGGAGCCCGGCGTCACCTGCCAGTGAGGGGAAAGGATCACCGGCGGCCGTGTCTCGGCAACGATCTCCGGGTGCCGTTCCCGAGCAACGCGCGAAGCATACGGCGAGTCGAAGCGAAGGCGATCCTCCTGAACGGCAGCTGGTCGATGGCGAACCATCGCAACTCCGCGACGTCATCGGCCGGCCGCAACGGGCCCGGCGCCAGCGTCACCCAAAACAAGATCGAGAGCACCGGACAGCCGTCGCGGCCGTAACGGTCAGCCGCCCCCCCGGCCCAGCGCATCCGACGCACGGTCGCGCCGAGCTCCTCGCGCAGCTCGCGTCGTAGCCCCTGCTCCGGTGTCTCGCCGGACTCGAGGAATCCTCCCGGGATGTCCCACATCCCGGCGTAGGGCGGCCGCGCGCGCCGACCCAGGAGCAACCGGCCCGCCCGCACGATGAGCCCGTTCGCCGCGGGCACCGGGTTGTCGTAAAAGATCCAGCCGCACGCCCGGCACCGCCGCCGGCGGCGCCGGCCCTCGCGCACGGTCACGAGTCGTCCCCGGCACTCCAGGCAGTACCGCGCGCGCCGTTCGAGGGGCAGGTTTCAGCTCCGGCCGGGCCCGGGCGCGCGACCGAGCGCCTCGCGCACACGGGTGGCGATCTCGGTGAGCGCGCGCGCGGCTGCGCTCGCCGGCGCGACGGTCACGAACGGCTCGCCGCGGTCGGCGGCGACGGCCAGCGCGGGATCGAACGGCACGCGTCCGAGCAACGCGATCCCGGTCTCCGCGGCCAGCGTGGCGGCGTCCGGCCCGGGGAAGAGCCCGGCCATGTTCTCCACCAGCCCCAGGACGGGAGCGCGCACGCCCTGCGCCACCGTGATCGACTTGCGCACCACGAGATGCGACACCTCCGAGGGGAGCGTCACCACGATGGTGCCGGCGAGGTCGGGGATGAGCGCGGTGATGGTGGCGAGGCGGTCGGTGCCGGGCGGCAAATCGATGACGAGCGCGTCCAGAGCGCCCCAGCGCGTATCGGCGAGGAACTCGCGAAGCGCGTTGGCCTCCATGGTGCCGCGCCAGGTATAGGACTCGTCCTGGCTCGGCGCATCCCACGTGAGCGGCGTCGCGTCGCCGGGCAGCAACAGATCCATCGACATGACACGGACGCCGAGCGCGCTCGCGGGCGGCTCCACGGCGTCGGCCGTCACGACGAGCCGCTCGCCGCGGACGCCGAGCATCTTGGCCATGGTAGGGCCGTTGAGATCGGCATCGAGGACACCGACGCGCCAGCCGGCCACCGCGAGCGCACTGGCGAGGTTCGCGGTCACCGTCGACTTGCCCACGCCGCCCTTGCCGGACACGACGGCGATGACGGCGCGGACGTCCGCCAGCCGCCGCCGCAGGCGCTCGAGCTGCTCGGCAACCTGACCGTGGACGTTGGATCCGCCGTCCCCTGCGATGTCCTTGTATTTCTTCATGCCGCGATCAAGTGGTGGTCGACGTCGGCATTCGTGGCGATATCGCGATCAGGCCCGGGCGTTGCGCTCGTTGCCCCAGGCGGCGAGAGCGACGAAGGCGAGCGCCATCACGGTGATCAGGAAGAACACGACCGCGCCGGCCTGGAACGTCACCACGCCGCCCCAGGGCGCGGTCACGGCCGCGCCCTCCCCACGCACGGCGACTTGACCGACCTTGAAGGCGCGGAACGCCATGAACAACGCCAGGATCCGCGCGAAGTCGCGGCGGCAGAGGACCCACCGCTCGAACCAGCCACGGGGCCGGCGCAAGAGAAAAGGCACGAGGATCACGAACACGGCGCCGGCGACGATCCAGGTGATCGCGCCCACCGGGCCCCGCACGCCGATACCCTGCCCGGCCAGATACGAGCCGCCGAGCCAGTACACGACGCCGTACGCGAAGTAGGCGCGCGCCGCGAGACGGAACCGGTCGTCCGCGACGCTCACTGCCCGCTCACGCCTGGGGGCGAAAGCGGCCGCCCCACTTGCCGCGCACGTCGGCGAGCAGCGCGCGGGTGATGCGAGTCTCGCCCCGCCCGCGCGCGTACGCCTCGACCGCCTTCACCACCATCCCGCGAGCGAACGACGGAATCGCCGCGAGGCGCTCGCGCGCGTCGTCGTCCCACGTGAGCTCCTGCTCCACCGGCAACCCGAACGTGAGCGACGCCGGCAGCTCGATCAGCGCGCCGCCGTACGCGCCCGGCTGGTAACCACACGCGGGGTCCTCGGCCAGGTAGTCGCCGTACGTCGCGTAGGCCCGACACCGACATCCCCCGCACACTTTCGAGAACTCGCACGCCCCGCACCGCCCCCCCAGCCTGGGTTCGCGCAAATCCTGGAACACGCCCGCCCCTCGCCACAGATCCGCGAACGAGGTCTCGCGCACGTTTCCTGCGGCCACCGGCATATACGGACACGGCGTGACGTCCCCCGTGGGCGTGATCCGACAGTAGTACTTCCCCGCCGGACACGACCCATGCGCATAGTTCTTCAGCAACGGAGACCCGGGGTTGAGCTGATAGATGATCCGCCGAAAATGCGGCGCACACTTCGCCCGGATCAGAAGCCCATCGGCCCGCCCCACCGCCGTGGACCAAGGATCCTCGAACATCGTGGGGGCGGGATTGGGATCGGGGGAGGGCGCGCGGCGAATAGCAGTTGTCGATTGAGCAAGCGCGCCCTCCCCCGATCCCGATCCCGCCCCCACGGCGCCAAGCAATCGTTGAACGAACGAAGGTGGCCCGGAGCCGACGCCCTGAACCTTGGCGAGATACGTGAGGATCCGTTCATATGCGGAAGAATCGATGTCCGTGAGCTGCTGCCCACGCCCGGTCCGAACGAGGAAGAAGAAATTGAGAACCTTGGCGCCGAGGTCCCGTGCGAGGTCGATCATCGCGGGAACTTCGTCGACGTTCCAGTCCGTCACCGACATGTGCAGCGAGAAGTCGAGCCCCGCGTCCGCCATCACGCGGGTGGCGCGGACGGCGCCGTCCCAGGCGCCCGGGAGGTGGCGAAACAGGTCGTGGCGCTTGGCATCGGTCGAGTCGAGGCTGATGGAGGCGCCGAGCACGCCACGCTCGCGCATCAGCCGCGCTTCCTTCTCGCGCAGCAACACGCCGTTTGTCCCGAGCACCGTCGTGAAGCGCTTCTCGGCCGCGTAGCCCGCGATGTCCCAGATATCCCGCCGCAGCAGCGGCTCGCCGCCCGTGAGGATCAGGAAGACGTTGGGATTGACCTCGGCGATCTCGTCGATGACCCGCCGGCACTCCTCGGTCGTCAGCTCGCCGCGCGTGTCCGCGCCCGCGTGGGCCGACATGTAGCAGTGCGCGCACTCGAGGTTGCAGCGCTGGGTGAGATTCCAGGAGACGCTATAGGCGGTGTACGGGCTTACTGTCATCTTTCTTGGACATTCCGGCGGCGGGCCGCCGCGTGGTAGCGTTCAGGCATGGGCACATTTACCGTCAGCGTGACCTTGATCCATCCCGACCATCGCGACCGGTCCGTGACCGTGGATCCGATGGTCGACACCGGCGCGACGTATACCGTGCTCCCTGCCGATCTGGTCGCTCAACTGGGTCTTTCTACTCCAGAAGAGCGGCCGGGCGAGCTGGCCAGCGGGGAGCGCGTCGTCTATCGAATCGGCGAAGTACGCGTCAGGCTCGGCGAGCGTGAGCATACGAACGTCTTTGTCGAGGGGCCGCCGGGGTGTCCGGTGCTGCTGGGCGCTTTCACCCTGGAGGCATTCGGTTTCGCCGCTGATCCGATTCACCAGCGGCTCATCCCCGTCGTCGCCAGACTCTGACCCGCAACCCGGCGCAATCGTCGCGAGGGGGCGGGCGCCCCTCGCGGCATCAGCGCGGCTTCTTGTTCGAGACGTACCCCGCGATGACCTCGTTCATGGTCTCGCGCGCGTGCCCGATCCCTTCTTCGCACACCGCGAGGTCGATGGTGGTCACGCCCTTCTCCGCCGCCGCCTTCTCGACCTCTTCGCGCGTCATGTCGCGCATGAATCCGGCCGGCACCCGGTTCAGGCGGGCCGTTGCGTCTTCCGTCCACGCGAACACGCTCCCGCCATCCGCGGGCCCGGTCGCCGCGCCTGGCATCTCCGCGGGCTCGAACTTGGTCCTGGCCAGCAGCGTGTCCCAGCCGGCGCCGAGCTTGTCCCGCCCGACCGTTTCTTCGATCATCGGCAGGGCGAGCTGGCAGGTGATCACCGGGATCCGGCGCGAGCGGGCGTACTTTTCGATGCGCGCCTTGGCGCGGCGGCGCAGGTAGGCGTCGGTCACCTCGCGGAGGGCGTCGCGCGCATCGGCCGACCATTTCACGACCACGCCCGGCAGCGCCTCTTCCTCCTCGATGCCGCCCTCCTGCCGGGCGATCGCCTCCACCACGTCCCGCGAGATGATCTGGAACTTTTCCGGAGCGGCGCTGCACACCGGGCACGTCACCACCGGGTTCGGGCCCTTGACCGTGTAGCCGCAGATCGAGCAGATCGCCGTCGCCGCCTGCTCCGAGGCGCGGAGGCGCGCCACCGCGACGTCCTCGGCGAGAATCTGCATCTTCTCCGCCATGCGCGTGGGCATGAAGATCGCCATCGCCTCGTCGATCACCTTGTTGGTGATGACGGTGTGCCCCTGCTCGATCGCGTAGCGCAGCAGCGCGGTGCGGGCCACCCCCTTGACTTGCGGCGGCACGCGCTCCATCCGCGCCTCCGCCTCCTCGGTCCACGAGATGATCTCCTCCGCCTTCACGTCCAGCGGCGGATAGAACCTGCCCCCGGTGAGAAGCACGTTGCAGGGCGCCAGGCGCAGGAGGTTCTCGGTGTTGGAGCCGAGGTCGACCTCGTTCTCCTCGGAGTGCACGCCCACGCGCCCCAGGATGAGCAGCCAGGGCTGCTCCTTGCGGGCAAACGTCAGCATCTTCTCGAAGCACTTGCCGTCGAGCAGGGTGATGGCGAGGTCCACGCCGTCCTCGGCGGCCAGCTTGCGGCCGATCTCGAGATGCGACTGGTAGATCTTGGCCAATCCGGTATCGATGATCTCCTCGTGCAGTTGCTCCTGTTCCTTGAATCGGAAGATCTTCGAGGCCTTCTCGTTCAGCACGCCGACGAGCCCGTTGAACATCGCGTAGTGAAGATATGGGTCGTACACGGCCACCGCCTGCAGCGGCCGCCCCAGCGCCCTGGCGAGCGCGATGCCGATCTTCAACCCCCGGAACGACTGCGGCGAGCCGTCGACGCCGACCACGATGGCGCCCTGCTGGTCGCGCAACGCGTCGGCGTTGCGGACCACCAGCGTGTCGGTGGCGACGTTGCGCACGAACCGCTCGGTGACAGACCCGAGCTGGCTGTCCTTCACCGCGCCCATGCCGAGCGCGCCCATCACCACCAGGTCGTAGTCGGAGGCGCGCGCGTCCTCGACCAGCGCCTTGTAGTGCTTGCCGTCCATCATCTTGCGAGTGAAGGCGAGGCCCGCCTCCTCCGCCTTCTTGCCCATCACGTCCAGGTAGGAATCGGAGATGAGCTGCAGGCCCATCGCGATCAGCGAGTCGTGGATCTTGCGCTGGCGCTCCAGCTCGTTCTCGTCCTTGTACTCCTCGGGCAGGGTGTACTCCATCTGCTTGAACCGGTAGTCGTGCAGCCGGGCCGCGTAGACATGGCAGCCCGTCAGCCGGGACCCGAACGCGCGGCCGAGCTCGACGGCGAGGTCGATGGCGCGGTTCGAGTAGTCCGAGTTGTCCACCGGCACGTAGATGTGCTTGTACATGCGCTGTCTCCCTGGCCTCTATTTCAGCTCGAAGTCGACCGTCGCCGTCGCTCGCGGCGCGATCGTGATCTCTCTCGTGACCGTGTGCGGGTCGTCGAACAGCGGGCGGCCGTCTTTGTCGGCGCCCTTCGCTCGGAAGCCCTCGTGCCACATGGTGAGCTTGTAGGTTCCGGGCGGGACACCGTCGATCCGGTAGGCGCCGCGCTCGTCGGTGAGGGCGAAGTACGGGCTGTCGTGGACCACCAGCCAGGCGTTCATGTGCGGGTGGGCGTCGCACAGCACCCGCACCACCCCCGGCCTGGTGAGCCGTCGCGTGATGTCGATCATCTGGTCCTTGTTGGGCAGGGCCAGGTTGAACACCGTCGGCTTGCCCATGAATCCGTGGGTGTTGTGCAGGATCGGATCCGAGTTCCGCACCCGCACCTTGCCTCCGGCCATCGTGGCCGACACGTGGGAGACGAACAAGCACTTGTGGTTGTCGACGGTGACCTCGCCCTCGAGCTTCTTGCCCTTGGTGACGCCCTCGAGCAGGACCACGCTGCCCTTCACACCGCCGCCGGGCGCGACCACGAGCGCCTCCGACGGCTTCCGCTCCCCGCACACGTCACGGTTCTTGTTGACCGGTAGTGCTTCGAGCCTCGGCGCCGCCCCCGCGAACTTCACCACCCCCGCCACCACGCCGCCGTCCTTGACCCCCGTCTCCTCGTACGCCGCCCCCACCGGCCCCGCCGCGACGAGCAGCAATCCGGCGGCAAGCGCCAGAACGACCGCGTTCGAGCGCCGGCTCAGCCGGCGCAAGCCTTCCTCGGGGGGAGGCAGCGGAGCGGGCCGCCAGGCCCGCGGAGCGTCGGAAGGGGGGCGTAGCCCCCCTCCGAGGAATACAGCCCCCCTCCGAGTGATATCCCCCCTCCGAGTCAGTTCTCGGGATTGAGGAAGAACTCCAGACCGAGCCAGAGACTGCGGCTCCAGCGGAAGAACCACAGCGGGAAGATCACGCAGAACGGCATCCAGATCGCGAGCTGCCATCCGGTCGACAGGTCCATCTGCGTCCACAGGAGGAAGTACCCGGCTACGGCGATGACCGCCGTCAGGGCGTAGTTGATGTAGATCGCGCCGACCCAGTAGCCCTGTGCCCGCTCGTAGGACAGCCCACAGAGCGCACACGCCGGCGCCATCCGGAACCAGCCCCGGAGACCGGGATGGGGAAAGAGAGGTGTCCCGCCGCAGCGCGGGCAGCGCAGCGTGAGCGCGCGGGTGACGCCGCGCGGGACGCGCGCCCACGCCATGTCCGCGGACACTCGCCACTTAGTGCTTCGCGGGGGCCGTCGCCGCGGCGCCCTTCACCTGCGACCTCTTCGCCACCGCGAAGCCGTCGGGAAGCAGGACGGACACGAGCAAGGTGGCGATGGCCAACGGCGTGACGGCCACCAGTCCCAGCGTTCGCGCCTCGAAACGCAGGTGCATGAAGTACATGGCGACCAGCGCCGCCTTGCCGAGCGCCAGCCCGCAGAGCAGCACGCCGTTGGTGAGCTTGCCGAAGGGCAGGAAGATTACGCCGATCTCGACGACCGTGAGGATCGCCAGCGTCCAGAAGATCGCCATGTAGTTCGGGTGCTTGTGGTCGGTGCCCGCCATCGTCCGATCCCCCCAGCTAAAGCAGGTACATGAAGGTGAAGACCATGATCCAGATGAGGTCGACGAAGTGCCAGTAGAGGCCGACGATCTCGACGCCGTTGTAGCTGTCCCGGGGATCGGGCCGGTTGAGCACCCAGCGGACCATGGACAGGAGATAGATCACGCCGCCGGTGACGTGCAGCCCGTGGAAGCCGGTCACGATGAAGAACGACGTGCCGAACAGGCTGGCCCCCCACGGATTGCCGTTGATGTGCAGGCCGCGGTGGATCAGGTGCGACCACTCGTACGCCTGCAGGCCGACGAAGATCGCGCCACCGATCGCGGTGAAGAGCAGGAAGCGGATGGCCCGCACCCGGTCGCCCCTGGACAGCCACTCGAGCGCCTTGACCATGGTCACGCTCGAGCAGATGAGCAGGAACGTCATGGCGGCGGTGAGATTGATCCCCAGGCGCTCGTAGGGGCTCGGCCAGTCGGCGCTGGTCGCCCGCATGACGCCGTAGCCGGCGAGCAGGACGCCGAAGCCGACGGCGTCGCCCACCAGGAAGATCCACATTCCCAGCTTTCCCCAGCTCTCGGGGGTCAGCGGAGTCTCGGCGGGCTCCACCGCCACGTGCATGGATGCGGCTTGACTCATGTCGTCTCCTCGATGGGTAGCGTTGGACGACCGCGGCGACGCAGGAACAACCACAAGAACACTCCACCGATCGCGCCTCCCACGACGAACGGCATGGCGAGGAGGATCGCGAACGCCCAGTTGAACGTGCGGTCACCGTAAGCGGACGAGATACACGACGGGCACGCCTCGGCCAGCGCAGGGAGCAGGACGACGCAGGCGAAGGCGGCCAGGCGGCGCATCACAGGATATAGATGGAGAGATAGAGGAGCGGCCACAACCCCACCACGAAGTGCCAGTACATCGCGCACGCCTTCACCGGCGCCGTCCGCCCGCCCGCGAAGCGGCCGCGGACGGCAAGCGTGAGCGTGACCGTGAGCCAGACGAGCGCGCCGAAGACGTGGGCGCCGTGGACCCCGATGATCGTATAGAAGGTGGCGCCGTACGTCCCCGAGGTCACGGTGAGCCCGAAGCCGATGAGCCGAGCCCACTCGTACCCCTGGACCACGAGGAACAGCGCGCCGAGCCCCGCCGCGATCGCGAGCCGGCCCACCAGGGCCGCCCGATCGCGCTGGCCGCCGGCGCGGACGGCCGCCATCATCGCGACACTCGAGCCGAGCAGCACCAGCGTGTTTACCCCCGTCACGCCGAGCGGCAGGCGCGGCTGCAGCGGCGGCGGCCACACCGGGGCGCCGAGACGGAGGACCCAGAAGGCGAACACGAGCCCGGTGAAGAACATCGCCTCCGCGCCGATGAAGAACAGCATGGCCAGCCGGAGATTGTCGAGGAGCGGAGGCCGCGGCGTCTGGTCCCGGTCGTCGTCGTCGCCTCCGCCCGTGGGTGGGGATGGCGGCGGGACCTTCCCGTTCCCCCGCTGCACGACGGGCGGACGCTCGAGGGTCACCGACATCGCCGTCACCACCGGATGCCGATCGCGAACCCGGCCAGCACGAGCACGGCCACGATCGCGAGCAGGACGCGCCGCGTGCGCCGGTTCCGGTCGCTGAGCGATTCGCGGTCGACCATGATGGCCATCCGCGCCTCAGCTCTTGTCCAGCGCGAGCAGCGCGAGCAGCGCGGGGAGATAGAGCAGCGATGCGTAGAGCATCCGTCGTGCCCGCAGCGCCGACGGCGCCATCGCCTGGTGGACGCCCACGATGGCGAGCCCGGCCCCCAGCACCAGCGCGCCGACGAAGTACACCGCGCCCGCGAGACCGATGAGCGTCGGGAGCAGGCTCACCACCAGCAGGGCCGCGCACGCGGTCAGCATCTGGCGCTCGGTACTGGCGCCGTCGGCATCCACGACCGGCAGCACCCGCACGCCCGCCCGCGCGTAGTCGTCCTGATACAGGCGGGCGATGGCCAGCGTGTGCGGAAGCTGCCAGAGGAAGAGGATGCCGAACAGCACGCCCGCTCCCACACCGAGATCTTCCCGCGCGGCCACCCACCCGGTGACCGGCGGCAACGCGCCCGGCACCGCGCCGACCAGCGTACACAACGCGCTGCGGACCTTGAGCGGCGTGTAGGCGAAGAGATAGAGGACCGCCGTCGCGGCCGTCACCAGGGCGGCGCGCGGGCTGACCGCCGCCGCCAGGTAGAACACGCCGACGATCGTGATGGCCACCCCGAAGATCAGCGCCTCCAGCGGCTGCAACCGACCGTCGGGCAGCGGACGCATGCGGGTACGGTCCATCCGCGCGTCGACGTCGCGCTCCCAGTACTGGTTGAGCGCCATCGTGCCCCCGGCCGCGAGCAGCGTGCCGAGGATCAGGTGAACCAGACGGGCGTAATCGGCGGGACCCGACAGGCCCGCGTAGTAGCCGACCATCGTCGTCACGATCACCATGACGACCACGCGCGGCTTGGTCAACGCGACGAGATCGACGAGGACCTGCCGCCGCTCCCGCGCGATGCTGGCGAGGATCACTTCGGTCGGGGGCACAAATTCACACTCGGAGGGGGGCTTCGCCCCCCTTCCGACGCTCCGGGCGGCTCACGCCGCCCTCCGCTGCCTCCCCCCTTCGGATTGCGCCGGCGACGCCGGCGCTCGAACCCGCCGCGACTCCGCGCGCGGCGGTAATCCGCAGGGCGAGGACAATGGTGGTGGCGAAGATCAGGCTCGCGGTGAGGCGGTGGGCGGCGAAGACGGTCAGCGAACCGGCGGCGGTGGCGAGCGTGTTGGGGGCGAAGCGGGCGACGAGGCTGCTCACGCCGAGGAGGAGCTGGATGGCGAGGAGCACGGAGAGCGCGATGGCGGCGGGCGCGGCGACCGGATCACCGCTGCGCCGAACACGGGCGGCGACGATCGGCACCAGGGCGAAGACGGCGAGCGCGCCGGCGAGGTGGAGTTCGACCCAGCCCGCGTGCGTGAGGAGCGCTCCGAAGACGATTTGCAAATAGACCAGTCCCACGGTGGCCAGCGCGAGCCGACGATCCGTGGTCTCCGTCGGGACGGCCGGTCGCGTCGCTGCGGACGACGTCAGGAACGCGATGGCGACGAGCAGACCGAAGAACGCCTGGGCCACGCAGCCGTGAACGACGGCCAGCGTGTCCTGCAGCAGCACGACCCTCAGCCCGCCCAGAATGCCTTGCCCGACGACAGCGCCCGCGGCGATCAGGCCGAGCCGACGCAACCCCGGCCCCCCGGCCCAGAGAACGACGGCGAGGGCGACGGTGAGCAGGCCGACCAGCGCGCCCAGCAGACGGTGACTGTGCTCGTAGAGGATGCCGCCGACCATCTGGGACCACGGATAGACGAACATGTTGTAGCCGAACGTGGTCGGCCAGTCGGGCACGGCGAGCGCCGAGCCGGTATTGGTCACCAACCCTCCGAAGAGGATCAGGACGAAGGTGGCCGCCGCCGTAACCACGGCGAGGCGGTGCCCGAGCCGCGTCACGCTGCCCGCGTCTCCGTCAGTGCCGGCCGGCCCGCGCGCCCGTCGCCGGGGTCTGCGTCTGCGGCGTGAAGTCGGCCGGGTCGCCGGGCACGCTGTACTCGTAGGGGCCGCGGTACACGGTCGGCAGCTTCGCACCCCAGTTCAGGTGCGGGGGCGGCGACGGCGCCGTCCACTCGAGCGTCGTCGAGTTCCACGGGTTCATGGGCGCCTTCGACCCCAGTTCGTCCATCCGCCATAAGGCCGAGCTGACCACCGCCAGAACCGCCAGGAACGCAACCCATTCGAGAACCGTCATGAGGCTCACGCCCTTGGTCCAGAGCCAACTGCCCGTCGTGAGGAAGTCCAACAGCAACAGGCCATAGCCGTACGCCGCAAACACCACCGCCCGCACGGCCGAACGGACCCACTTCGCATTCCATCCGAACAGGCTCGTGAAGAAGTTCAGAACAAACGGAATCTGGCTCAGCCCCAGGGTGAGCGCCCCCATCGTGATGATGACGTTCCAGTGCTGCTGGTGCTGGAGGAACTCGTACTGCATCGGGTTGTAGATCCGGCGCATCTGGCCGCCGACCCCGAGGATGTGCATGGGGAAGAACGTCACGTTGAAGGCGATGAACGTCGGCCAGAAGTGCAGCTGGCCCAGGATCGGGTTCATCATCCGGCCGAACATCTTGGGGAACCAGAAGTAGATGGCGGCGAACGCCCCGAAGATGGAGCCGCCGAACACCACGTAGTGGATGTGGGCGACGATGAAGTACGTGTCCTGGATGAAGATATCGACCGGCGTCGAGGCCATGAAGATGCCGGAGAGCCCGCCGATGACGAACATCGACACGAAGGCGAGCGCGTTCAGCATCGGTACCGTGAACTGCAGCCGCCCGCCCCACAGCGTCCCCAGCCAGTTGAAGGTCTTGATGGCCGAGGGGACGGCGATGATCATCGTCGTGATCATGAACGACAGGCCGAGGGCCGGGTTCATGCCGCTCACGAACATGTGGTGACCGTAGACGATCCACGACAGGAACGCGATGGCGATCATGGAAAACGCCATCGCGTGGTAGCCGAAGACCGGCTTGCGCGCGAACACGGGCAGGATCTCGGAGGCGATCCCCATCGCGGGCAGGATCAGGATGTAGACCTCGGGGTGCCCGAAGTACCAGAACAGGTGCTGCCAGAGCAGCGGGTCCCCGCCGCCCGACGGCCGGAACCAGCTCGTCCCCAGCAGGCGATCGAACAGCAGCATGGCCACGCCCGAGGTGAGCACGGGCAGGGCGAGCAGGAGCAGGATCGCGGTGATGAACAGCGACCACACCACCAGCGGCATCCGGAACATCTTCATGCCGGGCGCCCGCATGTTGATGACGGTGGTGATGTAGTTGATCGAGCCCATCATCGA
>JBGPXN010000257.1:0-4823 GCA_041492755.1 Methylomirabilia bacterium
CGGGGTCGCGACTATGGTAATGGGCACCGCGTTCGGGGGGGGGGTTTCCACCCTCTGGAACCTGGCCAACGGGACCCGCGACGCCGGTGGGGGGGCGGCGGGGGCGGGGCGGGGGGCGGTGGCCGGCGGGGGGGCGCCTCTGACCACAGTGCCTTGCGTAGCGGTTACCGGTGTGCAGTTCCCATTCCTCACCGTTGCGTCGCAATGATCCATATCGGGAATGGGTCAACCGGCGCCCCCCCGCCGGCCACCGCCCACCGCCCCGGTCAGCGCGCGCGGTAGATGTCGAAGTACGTGGTGCGGCGGTTGCTGATCTCGATTCCGGTCCTGGTCGGGATCAGCCTGGTGCTCTTCACCATCCTCGCGCTGGCGCCTGGGGATCCGTTCGAGGAGCTCGCGACCAATCCGAACGTGCCGCCGGAGGTGCGGCAGAACCTGCGCGCGAAGTTCGGGCTGGACGATCCGGTCGCCGTGCGGTACGTGCGGTGGTTCGGGTCCATGCTGCGCGGCGACTGGGGCTTTTCGTTCGTGAGCCGGGTCGACGTCGACACGCTGATCATGCAGCGGCTGTCGACCACCGTCTTCGTGCTCGGCTCCGCGCAGGTCCTGGCCCTGCTGGTGGCGGTGCCGATCGGCACCTTGTCCGCGATGCGTCCCTACTCGGTCTTCGACCAGATCGCGACGACGCTGGCCTTCATCGGCTTCTCGCTGCCGACGTTCTTCACCGGGCTGCTCTTCATCCTGTTCTTCAGCATCTATCTCGACTGGCTGCCGTTCATCTACCGGGCGGACATCTCGGCCACCGGCTGGCGCTGGTACTGGGAGCACGTCCGCCAGGCGATCATGCCGGTCGCCGTGCTCGGGCTGTTCCAGGGCGCGTCCCTCACCCGCTTCATGCGTTCGGCGGTGCTCGACGTGATCCGCCTCGACTACATCACCACCGCGCGCGCCAAGGGTCTGTCGGAGCGGATCACGGTGACCAAGCACGTGATCCGCAACGCGCTCATCCCCGTGGTCACGCTGGTCGGGCTGCAGATCCCCACCGTGTTCGGCGGCGCCATCATCACCGAGCAGATCTTCCGCGTCCCCGGCATCGGCTCGCTGCTGATCTCCTCCATCCTGGCCAACGACACGCCGGTGGTGATGGCGATCACCTTCGTCTTCTCGTGCCTGGTCGTGCTGTCGAACCTGGTCGCCGACCTCCTCTACGGCTGGCTCGATCCCCGGATCTCCTACCGATGAACGCCCGCTGATGGCGACCGTCGCCGCCTCGCTTCCGCTCCGCGAGCAGGGCGTCCGCACGTCGTTGTGGGTGGAGGCGACGCGGCGGTTCCGGCGCCACCGGCTCGGCATGCTCGGCGCCGGCCTGCTCGTGGTGATGGTGGTCGCGGTGCTGGCCGGTCCTCTCGTCTACCGGGTGCCGATCGACGCCATCGACTTCACGGCGAAATTGAAGACGCCGTCCTGGTCGCATCCACTGGGGACGGACGACCTCGGTCAGGATCTCCTCGCGCGCATGCTCTACGGCGGGCGCATCTCGCTGGCGGTGGGCATCATGTCCATGCTCATCGCGATCAGCCTGGGCGTGCTCCTCGGCGCCGCGGCCGGGCACTTCGGCGGCGCCGTCGATCACACCCTCATGCGCATAACCGATCTCTTCCTGTCGCTGCCGGGCTTGCCGCTGTTCCTGCTCATCGTCTATCTCTTCCGCGACGTGCTGAAAAGAGCCCTGGGCCCCGAGGCGGGCGTGTTCATCCTGATCGTCGCGGTCATCGGTGGCCTGCGCTGGATGCCGGTGGCGCGCCTGGTTCGCGCGCAGTTTCTCTCGGTCCGGGAGAAGGAGTTCGTCGAGGCCGCGCGCGGGCTGGGCGCGCCGCCGTTGCGTCAGGTCGTGCGTCACATCCTGCCGAACACGATGGGGCCGGTCATCGTGGCCGCCACCATCGACGTCGCGGCGGCGATCATCGCGGAGTCGTCGCTGTCGTTCCTCGGTCTCGGCTTCCCGCCCGACATCCCCACCTGGGGCCGGATCCTCTCCGACGCCAAGGACAACCTCGACTTCGCTCCCCACTGGGCGCTCTTCCCGGGCACGGCCATCTTCCTCACCGTGCTGTCGATCAACTACATCGGCGACGGGCTGCGCGATGCGCTGGATCCCCGAAAGGTGCTTGGTACATGACCGACGTCGATCTCTGCTTCACCCCCGCCGGGACGCTGGCGCGGCTCATCCGCTCGCGCAAGGTCTCGCCGCTCGAAGTCACCCGCGCGGTGCTGGCGCGGATCGAGCGCGTGAACCCGAGCGTCAATGCCTACTGCACGGTGGCCGCCGACCGGGCGCTCGCCGCGGCCCGGGCCGCCACCAGCGCGCTCGGCCGCCGGGCCGCCGTCGGCCCTCTCCACGGCGTGCCGGTGTCGATCAAGGACCTCACGCCGACCAAGGGCATCCGCACCACCTGGGGCTCGAAGATCTTCGAGCACCACGTGCCGGAGGCCGACGCGCTCGTCGTCGAGCGGCTGCGCGCGGCCGGCGCGATCGTCCTCGGCAAGACCAACACGCCGGAGTTCGGAGCGGGCGCCAACACGTTCAACGCGGTCTTCGGCGCCACCCGGAATCCGTGGAACCTCGCGCTCACCTGCGGCGGCTCCACCGGCGGCGGCGCCGTCGCGCTGGCCACGGGCATGGGTCCGCTCGCCCAGGGCTCCGATCACGGCGGCTCGCTGCGGGTCCCGGCGGCGTTCTGCGGCGTCGTCGGCCTGCGGCCGTCACCGGGGCTGGTGCCCGTGTATCCGCGCGCGCTCGGCTGGGACAGCTACTCGGTCGAAGGTCCCATGGCCCGGACCGTCGCCGACGTCGCGCTCATGCTCTCCGCCATCGCCGGACCCGACCCCCGCTCCCCCATCTCGTATCCCATCGACGGACGCGCGCTGCTCGCGGCCGTGCAGCGGCCGAGCGTCAAGGGCGTTCGGGTCGCGTGGGGCGGCGACCTCGGCATCACGCCCGTGGACACCGAAATCTTGAGGATCACGTCGCGCGCGGCGACCGGCCTGTTCCGGGAGCTCGGCGCGCGGGTGGAGTCCGCGCATCCCGATCTCGACGGCCTCCTGAACGTGGTGCTCGTGAGCCGCGGGGCGCGCATGGTCGCATACCACGGCGACAAGCTCGAGAAGTGGCGTGACGTGATGCAGAAGAACCTGGTCGCCAACATCGAGTACGGTCTGCGCCTGACCGCCGGCGACATCGGCCGCTGCGAGCGGCGTCGCACCGAGCTGTTGCACCGCACGCGCGCGTTCTTCGACCACCACGACTTCATCGTCACACCGACGGTGGCCTTGCCGCCGTTCCCGGTGGAGGTCACCCATCCCACCGAGATCGACGGACGTCCGATGAACAATTACGTCGAGTGGCTCCTGCTGACGTACGCGTTCAGCGTGCTCGGCCTTCCCGCCATCTCGATTCCCTGCGGGTTCACGCGCGCGGGCCTCCCGGTGGGATTGCAGATCGCCGGACGCTGGCGCGACGACGCCGGCGTACTCCGGGCCGCGGCCGCCGTCGAAGCCGCCGCGCCCTGGGCCCAGCACCGCCCGCCGGAACGAACGGCCTCGCGGTAGCCGAGGTCCCGCGTCGACGCACCGGCGTCGACCGGACCTTGGCGGTTTCCGCTCGCACCGGTCACAACGCAGTCAACCGCCCCTGAAGTCATTTTATCGCCTGGGGGTTGATCGGCGAGCCGGTGCCGCGGGTGATCACCAAAGGCGGGGCGCAGAAGAAGAACTCGTACACGCGGTCGGCGGCGCAGTCCTCGGCCAGTTCCTTGAGATAGAAGATCTCGCCGTGCACGATCCCGATCGCCGGGATCGTCACCCAGTGCCAGGGCTGGAACACGTCCGGCCCCGTGTCGTTCGGCCGCACTTCGATCCCCCAGGTGTCGCTGCAGATCGCCGCGATCTGCCGGGTGTGGATCCAGTCCAGGGTCTCGAAGGCCAGGCCGGGCGCGGGGCCGCCGGCGTAGCCGCCCCACTCGCCCTTCTCCAGACGATCCTCCATTTGCCCCGTGCGGACGACCACGAAGTCGGCGCGGCGCACCTCGACGCCTTGCGCCCGGGCGGTGCCGTCGAGGTCGGCGATCGTGATGGGGTACCCATCGCGGAGACACGCCACCTCCTTGTAACGCGCGACGTCGAGCAGGACACCCCGGCCCACCATCTTGTTCGCGAACTTCTCGATGCCGTTCTTGTGAGCGCCGCGGCTGTCGACGAGGACGGCCGGATATCCGTTCCACATCTTGTCGCCGAGGAAGACGTGCGACAGCGCGTCCCACTGGGTGGCGGCCTGCGTGGGGAGGTTGATGGCGTCGTCGGCGTAGCGCAGCCCCGGCGTGACGTCGTGCTTGCCGGCGATGGCATCGGTGCCGGTTGCCAGCATCTGGTGCAACGGGTTCCAGCGCCCGCCGAAGAGACCGCGCTGCGGGCCATTCTCGTCGAGGCTGAGACCGAGGCGGAAGACCTTGCCCTTCCGCACGAGCCGAGCGGCGTTGACGATGTCCTCGGGGCTGATGTAGTTCAGGACACCCAGCTCGTCGTCGGGGCCCCACTTGCCCCAGTTCTTGAGCTCCTCGGCCTTCTTCAAGACGTCCGCCTTCGTCAGCTTCGCCATGATGTCTCCTGTACATGGGGGGCCCCGAAATGGCCCCCCATACCCCCCGCACGGCTCGCCCCCGGAGACCCCGGGCGCGCCGCGTTAACCGGGGCGCGCCCGACCCAGGCCCCCCGACACCCCACGGTCGGCGCGCCCCCCGGCGACCCCGGGGGCGCCCGCGTTGTCA
>JBGPXN010000008.1:0-54627 GCA_041492755.1 Methylomirabilia bacterium
AGCACGAGGACGGCGGCGGCACGGATCATCGTGGCCTCCGAGTATATCGAGGGGTGCCACGGCTTCGCCGGGGCGCCCCGAACGATGGGGGGCTTGGGGGCCATGTCGGGGCCCCCATGTTGGTGAACTTCACACCTCCTCGAGGATGGGGTACACGAGGGCCGAGACGTGCGAGCTGATCCGCTTGAGGTTGGTCAGCACGTCGAGGTGGATCTCCGAGGTCTCCAGCGATTCCGCGAGGCCGGCCCGGAGCCGCTCCAGGTGGGATTCGCGCAGCTCGCGCTCGCGCTGCCGCACGATGGGCCGGTAGTCCAGGACCTCCTGGGCGAGCGTGCGGTCGCCGGCGGCGAAGGCGGCGATGGCCTTCTCGAGGTTCTTGGCGACGAGGCCGTGGAAGTCGAGGATCTCCGTCCAGCCCGCGTCCGAGAAGCGGCGCGCCTGGTACAGCTTCTTCTTCGCGAGCTCCATGAGGTTCTTGTCGATGATGTCGCCGATGTTCTCGAGGTTGCCGATGAAGGAGATGAGGCCCATCTCGCGCCGCGACAGGTCCGCGCCGACGGTGTCGCGGCTGAGCCGCGTCAGGAAGAGCTTGATCTCGCGCTCCAGGAAATCCACCTGGTCGTCGCGCCGCTCCACCTCTTCGAGCAGCTCCTGGTCGTCCCGGCCGAAGACGGTCGGCACGTCGCGGAACATGCCCTGGACCACGTCGGCCATGCGCAGCGCTTCGCGGGTGGCCTGGCCGAGGGCGAGCGACGGCTGATCGAGCGAGCGGTCGTCGAGGTAGCGCGTCTTGAACGGGTTCTCGCCCGGCTGGTCCGGGGGGACGAGCGCCTCGATGAAGCGCGCGGCCAGGGAGGCGAAGGGCAGGAACACCAGGCTCATCCCGACGTTGAACATGGTGTGGGCGTTGGCCACCTGTCGCGCGCCGTCGGCGGCGGTCAGGGCCACCAGCTTCGTGAACGGCCCGATGAACGGCAGGACGAGCGCGACCCCGAGGACCTTGAAGCCGATGTGCGCCATGGCCACCCGCTTGGCCTCGGCCGACGTGCCGATCGAGGCCATGAGCGCGGTGGCGCAGGTCCCGATGTTGGCGCCGAGCACGATGGCGACGGCGCCGTCGAGGTTGATCAGGCCCTGGTTGGCCAGCGCGAGCGTCAGCCCGATCGTGGCCGCCGACGAGGCGACGATCGCGCTGAAGACGGCGGCCACGATGACGGCCATGACGAGATTGTCGGTGATCGCCGCCAGCAGCTGCGCGGCGAGCGGGTTGCTCTTGATGGCCGCCCCCTCGCTCAGGATCAGCTTGAGACCGAGGAACATCAACCCGAAGCCAAGAACGGCGGAGCCAGCGTCCCGCACGATGCTGCGCCGGCCGAGGAACGTGATCGTAAAACCGATGCCGACCAGGAGCAGCGCGTAGTCGGTGACGCGGAAGGCGATGAGCTGCACGGTGAACGTCGTGCCGACGTCGGCGCCCAGGATGATCCCGAGCGTCTGGCGGAAGCTCATGAGCCCGGCCGACACGAACCCGATCAGCATCACCGTCGTCGCCGACGAGGACTGGATGATGCCCGTGATCGCCGCCCCCGAGCACAGCGCCATCAGCCGGTTACGCGCCATCCCGGTCAGCAGCTGGCGCAGCCGCGCCCCCGCCGCCCGCCGCAGACTGCTTCCGGCGAGCTGAATGCCATACAGCAACAGCGCCATGCCGCCAAACAGCGCCAGAAGAATGGTCATGGCGCGGGCAATCGGACGTTTCGAGCGCGGGCTTCGCCCGAGACCCCCTCCGATGAGGCCACGAGGTTGCGCACGAGGTGCGCCGGCGCGAGCGCGCCCGTGAGATGCCGGGTGTCGTTGATGCTGGTGAGGCGCGGCGGCTTCACGACGGTGAGCGAGCAGTTGTCCACGCGGAAGCGCCAGAGCACGTTGAAGGAGCAGCCGAGGAGATGGCAGGCGTACGTGCTGATGATGCCACCGTGCGCGATCACCAGGACGTCGTCGCCGCTCGGGTGCTGGGCCGCGATGTGATCGACCGCGCGTACGACGCGGCGGCGCACGTCTTCGAGCGGCTCGCCCCCCGGCGGCGGGCAGTCCAGCGGCGCGCGGACCCACCGCGCGTACGGGTCGCCCTCCTGGCCGCGAATCTCCTCGACCGTGCACCCTTCCCAATCGCCGAGCGAGAGCTCGCGCAGCTCGTCGAGGGCCACCCGCGGCACGTCCGTGCCGGCCAGGGCGATCTCGGCGGTGTCCCGCGCGCGGCGCATGGGGCTCACGTACGCGCGCGCGATGCGATACGCCCGCAGCGCCTCACCGAGCGCCTCGGATTGCGCGCGGCCGCGCGCCGAGAGCTCGATGTCCGTCGCCCCCTGGAATCGGCGCACCTCGTTCCAGAGCGACTCGCCGTGGCGCGCGAGCAGCAGTCTCACCGCGTCGCCGCCCGTGCGCGGCGCAGCCGGGCCAGACTCTCGTCGCGGCCGAGGAGCGCGAGCACGTCGAACAGCGGCGGCGAAGCCGTTCGACCGGTCACGGCCAGGCGCGCGAGCTGGGCGAGGTCGCCGAGCTTGACGCCCAGGGCGTCCGCCCGCCCGCGAAAGACGGCTTCGAGCGCGGCGGCGGTCCAGTCCGGCCGCCCGGTCAGTCGCTCGACGAGCGCGTCCAGACGCTGCCCGCCCTCGGCGGTCAGAAATTTCTGGGCGGCCTTGGGCTCGTAGGAGGCCGGCGCCTCGAAGTAGAACCGCCCGGTCTCCACCAGCTCCATCAGCGTCTTCGCCCGCTCCTTGAGCGTGTCGACCACGCGGCCGAGCCACGCGTGGTCGCCGGGGATGCGAAGCCCGGCGCGGGTCACGAACGGCTCGACGTGCGCGGCGAGCGCCGGGCCGTCCATCGCCTTCATGTACTGCTGGTTGAGCCACTCGAGCTTGGTGCGATCGAACACCGCGCCCGCGGAGGCGACCTCCTTGACGTCGAACAGCTCGATCATCTCCCCCCGCGAGAAGATCTCCTGGTCACCGTGCGACCAGCCCAGCCGGGCCAGGTAGTTCACCAGCGCGTCCGGCAGGAATCCGTCGTCGCGATAGGCCTGCACGGACGTCGCGCCGTGCCGCTTGCTGAGCCGGCTGCGGTCGGGGCCCAGGATCATCGAGACGTGGGCGAACTCGGGCACCGGGTAGTCCAGCGCCTCGTAGCACAGGATCTGCTTGGGCGTGTTGGAGAGATGGTCGTTGCCGCGGATCACGTGGGTGATCCGCATGGTGACGTCGTCGACCACCACGCAGAAATTGTACGTGGGGGTGCCGTCGGTGCGGACGAGGATCCAGTCGTCGAGCTGGCCGTGCTCGAACGTCACCGGGCCGTTGATGAGGTCGTTCACCACCGTCGCGCCCTGGTCCGGGATGCGGAGCCGGAGGGCACCGGTGCTGAGCCCGCGATCGCGGCACCGGCCGGAGTACCGAAATGTCTCCTTGCGCTCTTCGGCCGCCCGGCGCGCGGCGTCGAGCTGCTCGGGCGGGCATTCGCAGTAGTAGGCGTGCCCGGCCTTGAGGAGGCGCGCGGCGTGCTCACGGTAGAGATCGAGCCGCTCGGTCTGGCGGTACCCCGGGCTGGGCGGACCCTCGTCCCAGTCCAGTCCGAGCCAGGTCAGCGCTTCGAGGATGGAGCCGATGTTCTCCTCGGTCGACCGCTCGGCGTCGGTGTCCTCGATGCGCAGGATGAGGGCGCCCCCGTGATGCCGCGCGTAGAGCCAGTTGAAGAGCGCGGTGTGGGCGCTGCCCACGTGGAGGTGCCCGGTCGGGCTCGGAGCGAACCGGACGCGGACCTCGGTCGGCATCGCTCAGTACGCCTCGAAGAGCCGTCCCCAGGGCGTGGCTCGAAACGCGCGGATGCGCCGCCGGCCGATCGTCGGATACCAGAGCAGATCGTGATAGACGTTCGACGCGAACGGCGCCCACACCGCCAGCGGCGAATGCAGCAGCAGGCGCTTGAGCGGGCGCAGCGGACCGCGGCGGATGAGCTGGTCGCCCCAGATGACGAGGCTCCGGCGGGTGGCGAAGCTGAAGCCGGTGGCGACGGCGTCGACGTCGCCCACGATCTCGATGTCGCGCGGGTCGGCGACGCCGAGCCCCCGCTCGTGGCACATGGCGAGGTAGCGGATGGCCAGCGGATCGAAGCCCATCATGCGCGCGGCGATGGCGTCGATGGCGACCTGATCGGCGGAGGCCAGGATCAGGTTGCCCACGCGCGGGATCATCGTGCGCGGCCCCGCGCCGTCGCCCATCACCGTGCCGTCCATCACGGCGAATACGCCCGGGTGGATTTCACGCTGCATCAGCATGAGATCCACCATCACCTCGTGGATGAACTCGTGGGCGTAGTGGCGCACTTCCTTGAGCAGCCCGCCGAACGCGTTCTTGATGGCGCCGGTGGTCGTCGTGTGCCCGTGCGTCTTCAGAGTGGGGAGGTGGCAGATGTTCTTCCCCACGTACATCTTCGGGATCTCGATGCCCTCGGGGAAGAGCGCGTTCAGCTTCAGCAGCGGCGTCCTGAACCGATGGACCGTCCACTCCACTTCCGGCAGCGGGATGAACGGCAGCCGGTGGCGCTCGAGCACCGGCATCCACTTGTTGTTCCGCGCCCCGGCCCGCGGGTTGGTCACGACGGTCTTGTTCTCGACCGGATGGATGCGGGCGCGGTCGTAGCCGTCCTGGAGCAGCGCGGTCACGACGCCGTCCACTTGCCAGGGCTGGCTCGAGCACGCGGGGAAGTATTTCGTCCAGGAGAGATTCAGCTTGAGGATGAGGTCCTGATCGCGCGGGAGGACCTGGTCGTACTTCACCAGCCGCATGAGCCGGCCGTAGTCCTCCACCACGGTCTCGGGACGGGTGCGAAGGACGGCGACCTGACTGGGCATCATGGTCATGTTACCGCAGGCGGGGACCGTAGATGATCGCCACGATGGCCAGCATCCAGCACAGCGTGTTCACCAGCAGCGGTCGATCGTTCAGGAACAGCTCCGAGGGGTTGCCGCCGAGCTGCCGGCGGTAGAGCAGGTAGAGATACCGGAAGATGCCGTAGAGCACGAACGGCAGCGTGGCCGGCAGCAGCTGCGTGTGGAACTTCGCCACCGTCTCCGGGGACATCGTGTAGAGCGCGTAGGCGGTCACCGCGGACGCCGTCACCACCGCGATCATCTGGTCGAGGAGCCCGGCGCTGTACTCGGCGAGGATCGGCCGGTGTTCGCTGGCGCGATCGCCGAGGGCGAGGTACTCGTGGCGGCGCTTGCCGAGGGCCAGGAAGAGCGCGATCAGGATCGTGCAGATCAGCAGCCAGCCCGAGATCTCGACGTCGATGACGACGGCGCCGGCCACCGCCCGGAGCACGAAGCCGATGGCGACGACCAGGACGTCCACGATGACGAAGTGCTTGAGCCAGGCCGAGTACGCGGCGAGCAGTGAGACGTAGGCGAGGGCGACCAGGGCGAAGGCCGCCGACAGCGCGAGGCCGGCGGCCAGACCGGCCACGATCAGCACCATGGCGGCGCCGACCGCCACCGAAACCGGCAGGATCCCCGACGCGATCGGCCGTTCCCGCTTTCGCGGATGCAGCCGATCCTTGTCGCGATCGGCCACGTCGTTGAGCAGGTAGACCGCGCCCGCGAGCGCGCAGAACACCACGAACGCGGCGAGGGCGGTCCACACGAGCGGCGTGAGGAGCTTCTGGCCGAAGATGAGCCCCGCGAAGACGAAGAGGTTCTTGACCCACTGCCGCGGGCGCAGCGAGATCAGGATCGCGGCGAGCACCGAGGGAGGCCGCGGGCTCAGAGCCGGTCGCAGGCGACGCGGACGGCCCCCGCCACCTGTTCGACCTCGGCGTCGGTCAGCTCGGCGAAGCACGGCAACGACAGCACCTCGGCGGCCGCGCGCCTTGCCTCGGGCCACCGCCGCTGGTCGCCGAGTCCGAACAGCGGCTGATCGGGCACGGCTTCCGGGTAGTGCACCGCCGTCCCGATGCCGAGATCGGCGAGCATCTTGGCCAGCGCGTCCCGCTGCGGGTGCCGCACGGTGTAGAGGTGGTAGACGTGGCGGGCACGCGGGCGCTCGGCCGGGAGGGTGAGCGGCAGCCCGGCGAGGAGCGCGCGATAGCGTCCGGCGATCCAGCGCCGGCGCTCGATCCAGGCGTCCAGCCGCGTGAGCTTGACCCGGAGCGCCGCCGCCTGCATCTCGTCCAGGCGGCTGCACCAGCCCAGCTCGACGTGCCGATACCGCCCGGCGTCGCCGTGGTGACGCAACCGTCGGAGCCGTTCGGCCAGATCGTCGCGGTCGGTCAGCACCATGCCACCGTCGCCGCACGCGCCCAGGTTCTTCGTGGGATAGAACGACAGGCAGGCGAGATCACCCCACCCGCCGGCCGGGCGACCGTCCCACGACGCGCCGATGGCCTGCGCGTTGTCCTCGACGAGCGCGATGCCGCGGGCCCGGGCCAATCGGGACAGCGCGTCCAGCGGCGCCGGATGGCCGTAGAGGTGCACCGCCACGATGGCGCGCGTGCGCGGAGTGATCGCCCGCTCGACGAGGCTCGGGTCGAGGGCGAAGGTATCGGGCTCGACGTCGACGAATACGGGCGTCGCGCCCGCCATCATGCTGGTGGATGCGGAGGCCACGAACGAGAACGCGGGCGTGACGACTTCGTCCCCGGGCCCGACGTCGAGCGCAGCCAGCGCCAGCCGCAGCGCGTCGGTGCCCGAGCCCACGCCGATGCCGTGCCGCACGCCGCAGCGCGCGGCCAGCTCCTGCTCCAGCGCGGCGCCCTCGGCGCCCAGCACGAAGCGGCTGCCGTCGACGACGCGCTCGAGCGCGGCCATCAGCTCCCCCTTCAGCGCGGCGTGCTGCCGGACGAGGTCGACGTGCGGAATCATCGCGTCGGGCCCGGGACCAGGGGCGGCGGGGCCAGGCCGGGCAGCGTGCCCAGGCCGGCGCTGGTGGTGATCGGCGCCCCCAGACCGAGCAGGTTGACCGCGAACCGGATCTCGTCCTCGTTTTTGTTCCGATCCACGTACTCGACGCTGATGGCCCAGCACTGGAACCGGATGTCGAGCGCGAGCCGGTTCTCGACGAACGTGTCGGTGCGAACGTCCCAGTTCGTGCTGCCCCGCACGATCAAGTTCCGGGTCAGCTCCCCCAGGAAGTTGCCTTGCAGGAAGGTGTTGGGCTTCGTGTACCGGGTCCCCACGCCGGCGCTGAGCCGGGGAATGCTGATGGACACGTCGGTGTTGCCGGTCACGAAGCCATCGCCGTAGGGGTTGTAACTGGTGTCGGCCCGGAAGGACAGGATGCGGTTGGGGTTGATGAGGAGATCGCCGTTCACGTTGCCGAGCGGTCGATCGTCCACGAGAAGATTGTAGGTGTGGGCGAGCACGAAGCGGAGCGCCTCCCAGCGGACGGGCTCGGTGCCGGCCGGCGCCACCGTCCGCGCGATGAAGCGGTTGGTGAGCGAATAGTTGATCAGGCTCGTCTCCGGAAAGTTGTCGACCGCGTCGTACTGGGGGACGCGCTTGAGGGGGACCCGGGGGGAGCCGGGCGGCGCCGGGGGGGGCGCCGGGCGGAGGTTGGTGCCGTCCACGTACGTATAGTTGGCGCGCGGCTCGATCGCGTGCATCACGGCGTCGATCCCGCCCACGCCCCCGGCCTGGTAGACGCGGGACGCGCGCGATTCGAAGTCGGAACCGAGGATCGCGGCGCGCCGGAGAATGGGGTCGTCCTGGGTCTCCTCCACGACGAGGCCGCCGTCGCGAGTGACGCGGGTCCCCACCACCGACTTCTCGTAGGCGGTGAGCCGGTAGCTCGCGAACGGGGTGAGCGTGAAGTAGCCGAACACCGGGATCGGGCGGGAGATGCGCGGCAGCAAGTCCAGCCGCCCGCCGTCCGATCCCACGTCGCGGACGAAGTTCACGGACTGGACGTCGAGCTCGTACAGGAACCCCGATAGCTGGGCCCCCGGGATCGGCTGACGCGGCATCTGGAAGCGGACCTCCGGGAGCTTGTACAGCTCGACGGGCCGGGTCTGCGTGAGGTCCTGGTACCAGAACGTGTTCACGAGCAGGTTGGCGTTCGGCCACGTCTTGGTGAGGAAGATGTTCGACTCGACCCGCTGCGAGGCGCGGTCGTGCAGGCGGTCGCTGTACTCGCGCAGCACGAGATCGTCGGACAGGCCGTTGATGTCGGCCTTGAGGCTCAGCCCCGGCCCGAGCAGCCAGTCGTGCTTGTAACCCCAGAAGCCACGATTGCGGTCAATCGCGTTGAGATCGGCGCCGGTGACGGGGTCCTTCGTGGCCACGACCTTGTCGTTCTCCCGGATGAAGAAGCCGGTCAACAACGCCTTGTTGGTGAGGGAGAAGACGTTGTTGTACTCGATGTAGCTCCCCACCCCACGGTTCTGGTAGACCGCCGGCGTGAGGGTCAGGTCCTGGCTCTCCGAGATCGCCCAGAAGAACGGCTGCTCGTAGAAGAATCCGCGGCGGGTCGTGGACCCGAAGCGTGGGAAGAGGAAGCCGGTCTGGCGCTCCTTGCGGACGGACGCCGCGAAGATCGGCAGCAGCGGCAGGACCGGCACGTTCTTGATCCAGAACGAGCCGTTGGTGCCGTAGATGAGGTCTTGCAGATCGGCGTTGGCGTTGCCGAAGCGAAACGACCACGTCGGTGGATCGTCCTCGCAGGTCGTGAACACGCCGCTGCGGATCTTGTAGACGCTCTCCCCCACCCGCTCCATCCGCTCGCCGCCGATGCGGTAGTACGGCGCCACCCGCGCCTCGCCGTTATGGACCACCCCGGTGCCGGTGTTGATGTTGTAGTCGATGCGATCGCCGGTGAGCCGATCGTCGCCATCGTAGAAGATGGCCCGGCCCTGGGCCACCGCGTCCCCGCTCTGTCGATTGATCTCGACCCGGTCGGCGGTCACCCGCGTCGCGCCGCGGATGAGCTCGACGTTGCCGGTGGCGACCACCAGGTTGTCCGCCCCGAGCTCCTCGATCCGGTCCGCCAGGACCGTCACCGGACCGCCGGGCGTCTGCACGGTCACGGGCGCCTGGGCCCGGGCAGCTCCGCCGCCGGTCAGGAGCAGGGCGACGGCGAGGGGGATGGCGAAGCCGATCCGTACCATTCGGTGTCTTGAAAGTCCTTATGAAAAAAGGCTCTCTATGCTATCAGCCCCCTTTTCGAGGCGGCAAGGTTTATCGCCCCCGCCGGCCAGGTGACGCAGCGCATCGCCGATCAACACGACCGAGCCCGCGACACAAACAATGGGGGGACGGGGTGGGCTCGTGGCCAGGGCTAGCGCTTCGGCGATGTCCGCCGCACAGTCGACACGGACGCCGGCCGGGATCGAGCCGCGAAGCGCCTCGGGATCGGCAGCGCGGGCGCTCGCCGGTCGCGTCAAGATCAGCCGGTCGGCCACCGGCAGCAACCCCTCGAGGATCCCGCGCGCGTCCTTGTCGGCGAGGACGCCGAAGACGAACGTCGCCCGGACGTCGCCGAAGTGGGCGCGCAGCGAGGCGGCCAGCGCGCGGGCCCCGGCGGGGTTGTGCGCGGCGTCGAGCACGAGCGCGGGCGCGCGCTGCACCAGCTGGAAGCGCCCGGGCCACTGGGCGCGGGCGAGTCCAGCACGAATCGCCGGTTCGCCGACGTCGAGCGCCCGCGCGGTGGCGACCGCCAGCAGCGCGTTCCCCGGCTGGAACACGCCGAGGAGCGCCAGGTGCAGGTCGTCAATGCGCCAGCCCGGCCCGCGGCAGTCGATGCGCTGGCCGTCGAGATCCACGCTGCGCACGTCGACGTGCAGATCGCGCCCCGCGACGAGCAACGGCACCCCGACGGCTACCGCGCGACGGGCGATGACGGCGGCGGCCTCGAGCGGCTGCGCCGCCGAGAGCGCCACGCCACTGCGGATGATGGCCGCCTTCTCGCCGGCGATCTCCCGCAGCGTGTTCCCCAGCACCACCTGGTGGTCGAAAGCGATCGCCGAGATGACGGTGGCAAGGGGACGGCCCACCGTGGTCGCGTCGAGGCGCCCGCCGAGCCCGACTTCGAGCACCGCGACGTCGACCGCTTCGCGCGCGAAGTGATCGAGCGCGAGCGCGGTCGTCGCCTCGAACACGCTGGCGTCCAGTCGGGCGACCAGCGTGCCGAGCGCCTCCACGCCGTCCACCACCGCGTCCTCCGGGATCGCCTCGGCGTCGACGCGGATCCGCTCGCGGAACGAGACGAGATGCGGTGAGGTGTAGAGGCCGACGCGGCGCCCGGCGCGCTTGAGGATGGTCGCCAGCATCGCGGCCACCGAGCCCTTGCCGTTGGTGCCGCCGACCTGGACGAGCTGGTAGCGCTCCTCGGGATGACCAAGCGCGTCGAGCAGCACCTCCATCCGCTCGAGGCCGGGGCGCATCCCCGCGTGCTCGCCGCCGCGCAGGGCGAGCAGCCGGGCCACCGACTCGGCGTAGGTCATGGAGTCGGCGGCTGGTCGGCGAAGAAGGCGAGCAGCCGGCGCAGGACCTCCTTGAGGTCGCGGCGCTCGGCGATGAGGTCGATCTGGCCGTGCTCGAGCAGGAACTCGGAGCGTTGGAAGCCGTCGGGCAGCGGCTGTCGGATGGTCTCCGCGATGACGCGTGGCCCCGCGAAGCCGATGAGCGCGCGGGGCTCGGCGAGGATCACGTCGCCCAGCATGGCGAAGCTCGCGGTCACGCCGCCGGTGGTCGGATCGGTGAGGACGGACAGATAGGGCAGGCCCGCCGCGCCGAGCCGCTGCAGCGCGGCCGAGGTCTTGGCCATCTGCATGAGGGACAGGATGCCCTCCTGCATGCGGGCGCCGCCGGAGGCGGACACGATCACCACCGGCATGTGCTTGTCGATGGCGAGCTCGATGATGCGCGTGATCTTCTCGCCGACCACCGAGCCCATGCTGCCGCCCATGAACGCGAAGTCGAAGACGGCGAGCGCCGCCGGAAAGCCGGCAATCGCGCCCAGGCCGGTGACGATCGCCTCGGTGGTGCCGGTCTTCTGCCGCGCGGCGCGCACCCGATCGCGGTAGCGCTTGGTGTCCTTGAAGCCGAGCGGGTCGGCGGCGGCGAGGCCGCGGTCACGCTCCTCGAACGTGCCGCGGTCCACGAGCTGGGCGATCCGATCGTGCGCGCTGATGCGGAACCCGTAGCGGCACTTCGGGCACACCTGGCCCGCGCGCTCAACCTCGGCGCGGTAGATGATCTCCTTGCACGAGTCGCACTTGATCCACAGCCCCTCGGCGATGACGACCTTCGTCGCCCCGCCGGCGTCCTGCTTACGCCGGAACCACGCCAATTGTCGTGTTCGGAGGGGGCTCTACTCGCCCCCTCCAAAACCTCCCTTGCACCACATCAGAGGGGGCGCGGCGCCCCCTCCGATTCCTCCCCACTGCGATCGGGGGCGCCGGCGGAGCCGGCGCTCGAACATCGCGATCAGCCCGCGGGGCCTCATCGCCCGGTCGCCTCTGCACCGGCGCGGAGCGGGGCTTTGAGGCTGGCGATGAAGTCGCCGACGTCTTGCACCATGCGGGGGCGGGCGGCGCGCTCTTCGATCAGGCGGACGATGGCGGAGCCGACGATGACGCCGTCGGCGGAGCGGCCGACCGCGGCGACGTGTTCGGGAGTGCTGATGCCGAACCCGACGCACACCGGCTTCGTCGTCACCAGGCGCAGCGCGCGAATCTGGCTTTCGAGTCCCGCCGGCAACGCCGCGCGCTCGCCGGTCACACCGGTCAGCGAGACCAGGTAGACGAAGCCGCGGCTCTGACGCGCGATCAGCCGCAGGCGCTCGGGCGTGGAGGTGGGCGCGGCGAGGTGGATCAGGTCGAGGCCGACCGCATCCGTCTCCGCGCGCAGCGGTCCGCCCTCCTCGGGCGGCAGGTCGGGAACGATCACCCCGTCCACCCCGACCTTCACCGCGCTCTCGGCGAACGCGCGCAGGCCGAAGGCCATGACCGGGTTGTAGTACGTCATCAGCACGATCGGAATGGTCAGCTCGGCGCGCAGCGTCCGCACGACGTCGAGCACCCGGAGCATCGTGGTGCCGGCGGCGAGCGCGCGCTGGCTGGCGCGCTGGATCACCGGCCCATCACCGATGGGGTCGGAGAAGGGGACGCCCAGCTCGATCACGTCGGCGCCGCGACGCTCCGCCTCCAGGGCCAGGCGCACGGTGAGATCGAAGGACGGATCGCCGACGGCGAAGTACGGAACGAGCGCCCGATCGCCGCGGGAGCGAAGCGCCTCGAACGCGGCGCCGAGCCGGCTCACTTCTGCAAGTGGGGGGCCCCGATATGGCCCCCCACCCCCCCCGGCTCGGCAGCGCCCCGGAGAACCCGTGGCGCTCCTCGATCTCCGTCACTTGGAGACTCCCCGAGCGCGCGCTGGACCACCTGCACGTCCTTGTCGCCGCGGCCGGAGAGGCCGACGACGATCGCCTTGGACTTCGGCAACCGCTTGCCGAGCTGCATCGCGTACGCGACCGCGTGCGCCGATTCCAGCGCCGGCATGATCCCTTCCAGCCGCGCCAGCGCATGAAACGCCTCGAGCGCCTCTTCGTCGGTGATCGAGACGAACTCGAACCGCCCGGTGTCCTTGTAGTACGCGTGCTCGGGGCCCACGCCCGGATAGTCGAGCCCGGCGGAGATGGAGTGCGCGGTTGCGATCTGGCCGTCGTCGTTCTGCAGCAGATAGGTCATGCAGCCGTGCAGCACGCCCACCCGCCCCGTGCCCAGACTCGCGCCATGCCGCCCCGTCTTGATCCCGTGACCGCCCGGCTCGACGCCGATGATCCGCACGCGGCGATCGCCGATGAACGGATGGAAGAGCCCGATGGCGTTCGAGCCGCCGCCCACGCAGGCGATCAGCACGTCGGGGTGCCGCCGCAGGACGCGCGGCGCCTGCCGGCGCACCTCGCGGCCGATGACGGTGTGGAAGTCGCGCACCATCATCGGATAGGGATGCGGGCCGAGCGCGGAGCCGAGGAGATAGTACGTCGTGCCCACGTTGGTGACCCAGTCCCGCATCGCCTCGTTGATGGCGTCCTTGAGGGTCTGGCTCCCGGACTCCACCGGGATCACGCGCGCGCCCAGCAGCCGCATGCGGAAGACATTGAGCGCCTGTCGCTCCACGTCCTCGGCGCCCATGTACACCGCGCACTCGAGCCCGAACAGCGACGCCACCGTGGCGGTGGCCACGCCGTGCTGCCCCGCGCCCGTCTCCGCGATGAGGCGCTTCTTCTTCATGCGAACGGCGAGCAGCCCCTGGCCCAGCACGTTGTTGATCTTGTGCGCGCCGGTGTGGCAGAGGTCCTCACGCTTGAGATAGATGCGGGCGCCGCCCACCTGCTCGGTGAGCCGGCGGGCGAAGTAGAGCGGCGTCGGCCGGCCGGCGTAGTCCGCGAGCAGCGCGGCAAGCTGCTGCCGAAACTGCCGATCGCGCCTGGCCCGATCGTAGGCGCGCGCGAGCTCGTCGAGCGCGGTCATGACGGTCTCCGGCACGAAGCGGCCGCCGTACTGGCCGAAGTGCCCGTGCGCGTCGGGCAACCGGCTCATCCGGCCCGCCTGGCCTCCGCCACGAACCGGCGGACCTTGTCGGGATCCTTCTTTCCCGGCCGTGCCTCCACGCCCGAGTTCACGTCCACCGCGTAGGGCCGGACGATCTCCGCGGCGCGTGCGACGTTGTCGGGCGTGAGCCCACCGGAGAGGATCAGACGGACACCCCGGGCCCAGGCACGGGCCGGGTTGCCCATCTCCATGAATCCATGACCGGGGCCGCTCGCGGCAAGCCGCCAGTCGATCGGCGCGCGCGTCTGGCCCTCGCTCCACCGCACGGCGGTGTCGAGCAGGACGGCGGCGGTGACGGTCCGGAATCGGAGCACCTGGGTCAACTCACCGAGCTTGTACTCGGGCAGGCCCTCGATGGTGGACGCCGGCGGGAGCTTGATGGTCTTGATCACCGGCAGGTCGTAGCCGCCCACGTCCTCCGGCGTCTCGTCGCCGTGGAACTGGAGCGCCCGCAGCCCGCACGTCTCCGCGACCGCCTTGACGTGCCCGCGCGGGTGGTCCCAGAAGACGCCGACCGGGGTGACGAACGGCGGCAGCCGGCGGATGATCGGCGCCACCTGCTCGGGCGTCACGAACCGCGGCGTACCTTCGACGAAGATGAAGCCCAGCGCGTCGGCCCCGGCCTCCACCGCCGCCATGGCGTCCTCCAGATTGGTGAGGCCGCAGACCTTCACTCTAACCACGGAGCGTCAGCTCCCGGACCTTGGCGGGGACGTCGCCGGCCGTCACCAGGCCTTCGCCGACGAGAACGGCGTGCGCGCCCGCGCGGACGACTATCCGGACCTGGTCGGCAGTGAAGAAGCCGCTCTCGCTCACCACGATGGCGCCGGGCGGGACGAGCGGCAGGAGCTCCAGGGTCGTTTCCAGACGCGTCGTGAACGTGCCGAGGTCCCGGTTGTTGATGCCGATGATCCGCGCGCCCGCTTCCGCCGCCGCCTCGACTTCGCCCGCCGTGTGCGCCTCCACGAGCGCGGCCATGGCCAGCGCCTTGGCGCCCGCCAGCAGCTCGCGCAGCAGCGCCGGCGGCAGGATGCTCACGATCAGCAACACCGCGTCCGCGCCCGCGACCCGCGATTCCCAGAGCTGGTACTCGTCGATCAGGAAGTCCTTGCGCAGCAGCGGCACCGTGACCGCGGCCCTGATGGCGCCCAGCAGGTCGAGGTGCCCCTTGAAGTATTTCTCGTCGGTGAGCACGGAGATGGCGGCCGCGCCGTGGGCGGCGTAGGTCGTGGCGAGCGCGACGGGGTCGAACTCCTGGGCCAGCACCCCGCGCGACGGCGACGCCTTCTTGACCTCCGCGATCAGCCGGACACCGCCCGCGAGCGGCGTGAGCGCCGCTTCGAAGTCCCGCGGCGGCGCCAGCGTCCGGGCGCGTCGCTCCAGGTCCGCGAGCGGGACAGCCTGGCGCCGCTGCCCCAGCTCGACTCGCTTGTCGCGGACGATCTCGTCGAGAATCGTCATCGCAAGCGGACTAGTAGTCCGTCCGTAGCCCCTGACGCCTCAGCGTATCGAGCGGCATCCCGGCGAGCTGATCGAGGACGTGGTCGCGGATGGTGCGGGGCGGCGGCAGGTCGCGCACGAGGCGGCCGCCCCGGATGAGCGGCTTGAGGAGCGGCTCGCGGATGCCGCCGCACGCGCACGGGGGCGGCGCCGTCCCCAGGGGGACCACCGCGGTGTCGCGGCACTTGCGGCAGCGGAGCACGGCCTTGGCGCCCGACCACTTGCCGCGCTTGGCCATCGGCCGGCCCTCGATCTCCATGATGTCGAGGGCGAAGTTCAGGACGGGCGCGCTCGCGATCGAGGTTCCCACGCCGTAGGCGTCGACGATCGGGTTGAGCCGGAGGATCTCGTACTCGTCGATGCCGCCCGAGGTGATGATCTTCACGTGCTGGAAGCCGCGCAGGTCCAGCTCCCAGCGTACCTCCTCGATGATCCGGTAGAAGTCGCCGCGGCGGGAGGAGGGCGTGTCGAGCCGGACGGCGTAGAGATCCTTGCCAAGCGCTTCCGCCACGCGGATCGCCTCGAACTTCTCGTCCTGCAGCGTGTCGACCAGCGCGACCCGTCGGACTTTCTTGTCGATGACCTCATCGAAGGCGCGCAGCGCCTCGACGGTGTCGCCGACCATGAGCACGAGCGAGTGCGGGATGGTCCCCATCGGATCGGCGTCGATCAGCTCGGCGGCCTTGGTCACGGCGACACCGTCACAGCCGCCGATGAACGCGTTGCGCTCGATCATCGGGGCCAACACGGGGTGCATGCGGCGGGCCCCGAACGAGATGACTTGCCGCTCCCCCGCCGCCTTCTTGCACCGCGAGGCTTTCGTCGCGATGCCCGACGCCTGGCAGATGAGCCCGAGCAGCGACGTCTCGTACTGCGCCCACTCGACGTACGTGCCCTCGAGCGTGACGACCGGCTGGTAAGGGGCGAACACCGTGCCCTCGTCCATCGCGTGCACGTCGACCTTCACGCCTTCGAAGAGCGCGGCGACTTCTTCGATGCCGGCCAGGATGCCCCAGGCCCAGTCCTCGGGCAGGCTCTTGACGTAGACCTCGGCCTTCACCCGCTTGCGATCCTTCCGATGGTTGAGGATCTCGACGGTCCGGACGAAGTAGACGTCCGAGACTTCGCCGCTTCGGATCTCGGCGTCGGAGGCAGTGTGGAACGGACGCTTGGGGGTCGGCATCGGTCTGCACCTTCGGGCCGTCGTCATCTCGGCCGCGGCCGGCCACGGCGACTCGGGCTAAAGGTGCGTGGGATTGTGGCAGAACCCCCGGGCCTAGTCAACGCGGAGGGCGCCGCGGCCCCTGCCACCTGTCAGCCATGTGCCACAGGCCTGTATGCACTACAGTATGATCATACCGAGGTCGAGACCATGCCCCCCAACGAGAACCGGAGCAAGTTCGTTCTTGAGGCGGTCCGCCATGAGCTGAAGCGGCGCCGTCGCGAGGATCTCCAGCGCTCGCTTCGCAGCCCTCATCCTGAGAGCGAGCAGCTTGCCGAGGCAGGGTTCGCTGAATGGGCGGGCGGCTTGCCTGACGAGAATGCCGCTGACCTCGTCGATCTCAAAGCCGGGACGCCCGTGCGTTGGAGCCCTGGCGAGGGCTGGGTGGAGACGAGCAAGTGAATTCGTAGTACTGGTACTCGCTCATCGTTCGTCATCTCCCACGACGCGCCCATCGGCGGTAGGCATCGATCCACTCCGAGCCCTTGGGCGGTGGCTTCGGAAGGGGCAGGTCGGCGATCGGTATCCGCTGGCGCGACTTATCCCGTGCGCAGACTGCAACGACCTCCTCCATAGAGATGGGCTATGCCGCGATCCGCTTCCGCCTCCGGGCGCGGTTGGGGACAACGTCGACGGTGAGCTTGGCCCCAAGTGCCGTCGCCCAGCGACACAGCGTGTGAAGTTCGATGTTCTTCGCGCGCCCGGCCTCGAGCTTGGCGATGTGGGGCTGGCTCACGCCGAGCCGCTCGGCGAGCTGCGCCTGGGTCAGGCCGCGTTGGGTGCGGAGTGCCGCAAGCTTCTGTTCGATCATCATCTCGTTGAGGTACTCCTCCACCTTCCGCTTGAGGTCGGCGTCGGTGTCGATCTGATGATCGATCCACTTCATGAAGTCGCTCTTTCGAGCCATCACCATCACCTCTTCCTCTCGGTCTTCGCCTTCTTTAACCGTTCCCGCGCGTCCTTCTGGTAGCCCCGCATCTGGGCGAGCACGTCGGCTGGAATCCGGTCCTGTTTCTTCACCATGCCGCCCAGGAGGCGGATGATCTGGCCGGGCTCGAACATGTAGAAGAGCCGGACCTGGTTGCGGCGCAGCTCAAACAGCCCGTCCCCGAGGGCCTTAGAGTGTGGCTCGCGGAGATTGTTGCCGAGCGGCTCGGCGAGCTTGATCAGCGCGATCGCCTCCGCCTTGACGTCGGGCGGCAGCCCGGCGATGAAGGTCCGCACTGGCGTTTCCCCCGCTGCAGTGCGGTACTCCTCAATCCGCCACGCCATGACGCAGCATAACCCTAGAGACATATATGAGTCAAGGGTTATACGGGCGGCGGCGGCGGAAGTCCCTTGAAATGACCTGGAATCAAATAGGGACGGATCGACTACCTACCCGAACGGTAGGAACGGCGGCACGCCCTTCAAGTCAGAGCCCGTGAACGAATTGGAGGTCGAGGGGCGCCACGGCTCCGCCGGGGCGTCCCGAGCGTTGGGGGGTTTGGGGGCCATGTCGGGGCCCCATGTCCTCAGGGGGTGTGAGGGAATTCGAGGGGCGCCACGGCTTCGCCGGGGCGCGCCGAGCGCCGGGGGGGTATGGGGGGCCATGTCGGGGCCCCCCATGTACTCAGATCTTGAGGGACTTGAGGTAGGCGCGGAACTCGTCGGCCAGGTCGGGCCGGGCCAGGGCGAACTCGACGGTGGCCTTGAGGAAGCCGAGCTTGTCACCGGTGTCGTAGCGCTTGCCCTCGAAGGCCACGGCGTACATCGGCCGGTGCTCGCGCAGGCGGCGCAAGCCGTCGGTGAGCTGGATCTCTCCGCGCCGGTCGGGTGCCGTTGCCGCCAACAGGTCGAAGACGTCGGGGGTCAACACGTAGCGCCCGATGATGGCAAGATCGGACGGCGCGTCCTCGGCCCGCGGCTTCTCCACCAGGTCGGTGATCTCGAACACGTTGCCGCCCAGCGGCCGGCCCGCGATGACGCCGTACTGGTGGATGCGCTCGCGCGGCACCCGTTCCACCGCGATCACCGGTCCGTCGTGGCGTTCGAACACGTCGAGGAGCTGCCGCATGCACGGGGTGGGGGCGCCACCGATGATGTCGTCGCCCAGGAACACGCCGAACGGCTCGTCGCCCACCAGCGGGCGGGCACAGAGGATGGCGTGGCCGAGGCCGAGCGGCTCCTTCTGGCGGACGTAGCAGACCGACGCGAGCTCCGAGATCGTCTTGATCTGGGCAAGCTCCTCGACCTTGCCGCGATCGTTCAGGTAGTACTCGAGCTCGAACGCGGCGTCGAAGTGGTCCTCGATCGCCCGCTTGCCCCGGCCGGTGACGATGATCATCTGGCTGAGACCGGACGCCACCGCCTCCTCGACGACGTACTGGATCATCGGCTTGTCGACGAGGGGCAGCATCTCCTTGGGCTGGGCCTTGGTGGCGGGCAGGAACCGGGTCCCCAGTCCGGCCGCGGGAAAGACGGCTTTGCGCACGTTCATGTGGGCTCGCTCCTTGCGGTGCGATCCCATGATATCAACGTCATGCCGCGTCGCGGCGCGACGAGTCATCGCTCGGACCCGCGCCGCGGGCAGCCCGACGGCGCACGATCAAGCCGAGCGCGACGAGATAGGTCACCCCGCCCGCGGCGGCACCGATGACGATCGAGCCGAGCAGCAACGCGACGGACACGCCCTGCAGCCACTCCCAGATGCTCGGCCACGACAGGCCGCCGGGCTGCCGCAGCAGGTCGATCAGGGGGGTGGCGACGGCCCGACCCGCCGGCAGCAACGCCTCGCCCACCTTGATCGACGCCGCATAGACGAACGGGGCGAACCACGGCAGGTTCAGCCACGCCCCCGCCACGGTCGCCGCACGGTTGAGACGCGCCAGCATGGCGATCAGCACGGCCAGGATGGTCTGGAAGCCCCAGAACGGCGTGCACGAGATGAACACGCCCACGGCGAGGGCCAGCGCGATCCGGTGGGGTGGGTCGTCCAGGTGCAGCGCCGCTTGCAGGCGCCGCGCCAGCGGTGAAAAGGCCATCACGCCGGGCGACCGCGGCCGACGCCCTCCAGGATCGCGATGATGGCGAGGACGGCGCCGGCCTGGATGAGGGCGAGGACGGCCTCGCGTGGCGTGGCGCCGTAGAGCCGCAGCGCGGAGAGCCCCAGCGTGACCGAGATGAAATAGATCAAGAGCACGCTCTGCCGCCGCGTGAGGCCGAGCGCCTCGAAGCGGTGGTGGATGTGGTCACGGCCCGTGTAGGCCAGCCACTCGCGGACGGAGTGCACCTGTCCCTTCATGATGCGTACGGTCCCGACGAAGGCGATGTCGAACAACGGCACCCCCAGGATGAGCGCGGGGGTGAAGAGCCCGACCAGATCATTCTGGGCCCATTCCCCCATCACCGCCAGCCCCGCGAGCGTGAAGCCGATGAAGCTCGCCCCGCTGTCCCCCAGGAAGATGCGCGCGCCGCCGGGACGGAAATTGTAGGGCAGGAAGCCGAGGCAGGCGCCCACCAGGGCGGCCGACAGGAACATCAAGTAGCGCTGGCCGGTCTGGAGCGCGGTGACGCTGAAGAAGATCCCCGCGATCACCCCGAGGCCCGCCGCCAGTCCATCCATGCCGTCGAGGAACTGCACGGCGTTGGTGACGGTGAGGAACCAGAGCAGCGTCAGCGCGAGGTTGAACCAGACGAACCCGTGGACCCAGTTGGGAACGATGTCGAGCATGACACCGTAGGCGATGGCGACGCCCGCGCCGCCGAGCTGGCCGAGCAGCTTGATCCAGGCCGGCAGGTCGATGACGTCGTCCACCATGCCGACCGCCACGATCACGGTGGCCCCAAGGGCGACGCCCTTGAGCGCGAGCGAGAAGTTGAAGTTCAGCAGCACCGTCACCGCGAAGGCGGTGTACACGGCGGCTCCGCCGAGGAGCGGGGTGGGCGTCACGTGGACCTTCCGCGCGGACGGCTGATCGAGGACGCTCCAGCGCAACGCGTACGCGCGCACGAGCGGGACGATCACCAGTGACACCGCGCACGCGATGGAGACCAGGTAGAGCCACACGAGCCCGATGCTGGCCGCCCAGCGCCGCACGCCGGGCAGCAGCAGCACGAGCATGACGACGAGGCGCAGCACGGCGAGCCATCGCGTCTCGAACGCCGCCGGCCTCACCGTCGACGCGACCGAGCCGCCCACGCTCACGACGTCACCGCCCGCCGGAAGGCCGCGGCAACCGCGTCGACGTCGGCATCGGTCAAGGACGGATAGCACGGCAGCGACAGGCACGTGGCCCACAGCCGCTCGGCCTCCGGATAGCCGGCCAGCCCCAGCGCGCGATGCAGCGGCCGGAACACCGGGCGGCGTGCGGCCACGCCGGCGGCCGCCATCCGCGCGATGACGGCCTCGACGGGCGCATCGACCTGCACGACGAAACGATGGAAGACGTGGCGGGCGCCCGCGGCCGGGGGCAGATGGCACGGCGCCCCCACCAGCTTCTCGCGATAGCGGCCGGCGATGGCGCGGCGGCGGGCGATGAACCCGTCGAGGCGGGCGAGCTGGCCGCGGCCGAGGGCGGCTTGCATGTCGGTCATCTTGCAGTTGAAGCGCGGCACGAGGTCGGGGCGCTCGTCGTAATCGCGGAGATCACGCGCGCGGGCCACGAGATCGGTGGGGCCGGCGAGCATGCCGCCCTCGCCGGTCGTCAGCATCTTCGTCGCATAGAACGAGCCGACCGCCACGCGGCCGCGCGCGCCCACCGCTTGGCCGGCCACGATCGCCCCCAGCGCCTGCGCGCAATCCTCGACGACGGGAACCCCGAGCGCGGCGAACGCCTCGAGGTCCACGCCGAGACCGAACGCATGGTGGACGACCACCGCGCGCGTGCGGTCGGTGAGCCGGCGCTTGGCGTCGTCCGCGGAGAGCGACAGCGTGGTGGGATCGGCGTCGACCAGGATCGGCGTGGCCCCGCCACGGGTCACGCAGTGGTGGAGAGCGTCGCACGCGTAGGACGGCACCAGCACCTCCGCCCCCGGTCCGACGTCCAGCACGCGGAACGCGAGCTCGAGCGCGGCGCTGCCGGAGCTGACCACGGCGGCCGCGGCCACGCCGAGCCGCGCGGCCAGCTCGCGCTCGAAGGCGTCCACTTCCGCGCCCTGCGCGATGTGCCCGCCGCGGATGACGCGGGCCACTCGCTCGGCGTCGTCGGCGTCGAGGGTCGGTCGCGAGTGCGGGATCAAATATCCAGCAGCAGCCGGACGGACTGAAACGCCTCAGCGTACTTCACGCGGGCCTGGATGCCCCGGAAGTTCGCGCACGATACGGCCAGCTGGAGGATCGACAGGTCCTCGATGTTGGTCTTGCTCACCTGGGAGCGATGGGCCTCGAGGGCGGCGAGCTTGCGGTCGAGCACGCGCTCGACGTTCGTGTAGCAGTTCGGCGTGAAGTGCTGGGTCGACGGCACCTCGTAGAACAGGAAGTTCGGGACGTAGCGCATCGCCGACACCGTGCCCTGGGCGAGGTTGCGATGATCCTGATGGGTGTCGTCGGGATAGTTCACGAAGATCATCGTGGGCTTCACGTGCCGGATCACCGTCTCCAGCCGCACGATGATCTCCCGGTTGAACGGCACCTCGGTGTCGGTGTACTCGCCCCAGAAGATCTCGCGCGCACCCAGGACGAGCCCGGAATCGCTCTGCTCGGTCCGGCGGACCGCGCCGTCGCCCCCCATCCCGCCGTCGGACGCGATCCAGAGATGGACGGCGTGGCCCTTCTCGGCGTAGAGCGTGAGCGTGCCGCCGCAGCCGTATTCGACGTCGTCGGGATGGGCGCCAATGGCGAGGATGTTCACGTGAGCCGGCTCACCGACGGCGTGCGGGACCAGTCGCTGCCCTGGAGGAGAATGGCAGGCGCGCCATCGCCTTCACTCAATAATAGGTCAAGCCCCGAGAGGAACGGCACGAATTCGCCGTGCCCCTGCGTATATACCGGGTGGGTGTAGCGCTGGTGCCACACCGTGATGCCGGCGGCCTCGAACTGGGGGAGGTCCAGGTAGCGTGCGCCGCCCACGCCGGCGAGGTATTCGTCCGCCCCCACCTTCTGGCACAACGCGACCAGCCGCCCGGTCGGATCGTCGACGCCGATGGCGAGCTCCGAGGCGAGCCGCCACGGCGTGGCGATGCCGAACGCCCGCGCCAGCCAGGTCGCGCTCGCCACCGCGACGTCCACCAGACGGTGCCAGGGGCGGCCGTAGAAGTCGTCGAGCTCGTCACGGCGGCGAGCGATCTCGGGGGCGGGCGCATAGGCATGATCGATCGTGCGCCGGTGGCGCTCGCGCCAGCGCTGGCCCGCATCGATCTCCACCTGGGCGATCGTGCTCCCGAGATGGCCGTGCACCGGCACGGTCAGCCACTGCACGCCGGCCCGGTGCTTGATCCGGTTGCGGTTCTGCCAGCCGTTCTTCGCGTACTGCACGGTGTCCAGGAACACGAAGAGGTCGGCGCTGGCCCACTTCACGAGGTATCCGAGGTACGGCAGGTAGTGCGGCTGGTGGATCGCGAGCTTCACGGCGTCGGCGGCGTGACGAAGATCGGGTTGCTGAGCGCCTGGTGCGGCGAGCGGCCGCGCACGTCCACGCGGAACACCGTGGGCTTGCCGTCGAACGTCTCTCGATAGACGGTCCGGAGCGGCGTCTCGCCCGTCCACGCTCCCACCGCGGCGCCGTTCTTGACCAGCGTCACGCGCACCGGATGCGCCGTGCGGTCGGTGGCCTCCACGGCGACGGCGATCTCGAGGGGGAAGCCCTCGCGCACGCGCCGGGTTTCCCCCATCGCGGCCAGACCGAACCCATCGTTCAGCGAGAACTCGGTCAGGGCCAGGCCCATCTGCGGCGTGCGATAGAGCGCGTAGAAGCGGCCGCGGCGGAGCGCGTCGAGGATCGCGGCCTCCGAGCGCGCGTCGGCCAGGAACACGGTCTGCACCGGATCGAGCCGCTTGCCGCCGGCCAGCCCGTGGAATCCCGACTCGCCGACCGCCCACGCGGGACGGCTGCGCTCGCCGGCGGCGTACTCGTGGAGCAGGCGGTCCCAGCCGGCGCCGGGCTGGACCACCCGCGTGGGCTGCTCGTAGATCGCGCCGAAGGCCGTGTAGCGGAACGTGCGGAGCAGGTCGTCCACGTACGGGTCGGTGCGCCAGGACACCTTCACCGGCCCCACGTGCTGCTCGCCTTCGTCGGGCGCCTCCGGGAACGACCACATCGCGACGCCGCCCTGGCGCTCCACGTGATCGATGAGGACCTGGTGCGGCTCGAGCCCGAAGTCCGCCCATGGCGGGTACCGATCCACCGTGAACGGCCAGCCGCGCACGACGGCGGCGAGCCCAACGCCCGCGAGCACGCCGCCGGTGATCCAGCGCCGGCGGCGAATGACCACCACCGTGCGGCCGAGCCGCCGCCGCTCCTGCCGCTTGCGAAGCAAGAGCGCCAGGCCGGGCACCAGCAGCAGCGCGGGCACGGCGTCGGCGACCGACTGCCACGTGTAGACGCGGCCACCGGGATTGCCGGTCGCGGGCAGCCCGGCCCACGCGGCCGCGTCGGGGAGGCCGAAGACGAGGATGTTCTTCTGCGTGTTGTGCAGCATCAGGGCCAGACTCGCCGGTGAGCCCGTCCAGAAGTAATGCGGGATCACCTCGACACCGGGGATCAGGACGAGCCGCGGAAAGCGCCGGCGCGCCTGGTCCACGCGCTCGAGATAGTGGCGGAGGCCCAGGCTCACCACGCTGCGCTCCTCGCGCGTGACCCGCGTGAGCGCGCGGAATGGCGGCAGCCCGTACTCGAAGCGGAGCAGGTAGTTCTCGACGAGCAGGACGGCGCCGATCCCCTGCTTCTCGGCGATCTGGGCGACCTCCTCCAGCGAGAAGTCGCCGGTGGAGAGGTCCGAGTGCACGTGGACGACCGCGGGCACCCGCTCGACGGCGCGCGCCGATCCGGGCGCCGCCGCGAGCAGCCCAACCGCGAGGGCGGCGCCCAGCGCGATCCGAATCCGCCTCACGCGAGCTCCCGGCCGCGCGCCGGTTCCTCGGCGCGCGCGAGCCCTTTGTCGCGCACGAGCCGGGCGTAGAGGTCGAGCAGGCGGCGCTCGGCCTCGGCCAGGGAGAACTGCTCGGCGCGCGCGATGCCCGCCTCGCCGAGCTTCGCGCGCAGCGTGGCGTCCCGCCCGAGCTCGGCGAGCGCGCCGGCCAGCGCGTCGACGTCGTCGACGGGGACGACGCGCCCACACTCGTCGTTCCCGATGACCGACGGAATACCGCCGGCGGCGGCGCCGATCACCGGCACCCCCAGCGCCATCGCCTCCACGAGCACGCGGCCCATCCCCTCGTTGCGCGACGGCGCGACGAGCACGTCGGCCGCGGCCAGATAGCCCGGCACGTCGTGTGACGGTCCGACGAACCGGACGCGATCGACCACGGCCAGCTCGCGCGCGCGCGCGGCGAGCTGGTGGCGCTGCGGCCCGTCGCCGACCAGCACGATCTGCGCCGCCGGCAACTCGGCCCGCACGCGGGCGAGCGCGTCCACCAGCACGTCGAAGCCCTTGATCGCGACCAGGCGACCGACGCCCATGATCACGAGGTCGTCGGGGCCGACGTCCAGGCGCGCGCGCGCCTGGACCCGGCCGGGCGCCCGCGCGCGAATCTCGGCGGTCGGCACCCCACTCGGCACCGTCTCGTACTGCGCCCGCCGGCCAATACGCCGCCGCACATGCTCCTCGATCCCGTGGTCGGTGAGCGCGATCATGCGATCGCACCAGCGCGCGGCCAGTCGCTCCAGCCGGACGTAGAGCCCGGTGCGAACGGCGCCGAAGTAGCCGTAGAAGACGTGTCCGTGCGGCTGATGGATGACGATCGGCACACCGGCGAGCCGGGCGGCCAGCCGCCCGAGGAAGCCCGCCTTGGAGCTATGGGTGTGGACGATCGCCGGCCGCCGCGCCCGCATGAATCGCCAGAGGTGCAGCAGCACGGCGATATCCCGGAACGGGGCCAGCTCGCGACCGAGCGCGGGCACGTCGACGATCGCGCAGCCGCGGCGCCGGGCGTCGGCGACGCAGCCCGCCTCGGATTCGGCGAGCCCCACGGCGAGGCGGCAGTCGTACCCGGCACGGTTGAGGGACACGACCTGCGCGATCGTGTTTTCAGCCAACCCGCCGAGCGTGAGGCGCGTGATCACGTGCAGGACGGAGATCACGGGCTCTCCGGCCGGGCCGGCGCCGGCACGGTCTGGAGGTCCGTGCCCACGCCCGCGAGATGGCAGAGCGTGCGCTCGAGCGCGGTGATCGCGCGATCCCAGTCATATGCCTCGGCGTGGCGGCGGCAGGCTTCCCGCAAGCGCGCGGCCGTCTCGGGATCGCGGTGGACCAGGTGCCGGCGAAGCCCCTTCGCGATCGCGCCCGCGGATTCGTTCTCGAAGAGCAACGCCGGATCCAGCGGCGCCAGGATCTCGGGGGTGGCGCCCACCGGCGTGCCGAGCACGGGCGTCCCGCAGGCGAGCGCCTCCACGGTGACGAGGCCGAACCCTTCCAGGGCGCGCGTGGGCAGGACGAAGAAGTCCGCTGCCTGGTAGTGATGGGGGAGCGTCTCGTCGGGGACGAAGCCGAGAAAACGCACGCGCTCGGTGATCCGCAGCGTACGCGCCCCGCGCTCGAGCTCGGCCCGGCGCGAGCCCTCGCCGCCGATCAGGAGCACCGCGTCCGGCACGTCGCGGCCGATCATCACGAAGGCTTCCAGGAGCGTGTCGAGCCCCATCCGGTTCTCGAGATTCCGCAGCGTGAAGAGCACGGGAGCGCCGGGAGACAGCCCGAGCCGGCGCCGGATGGCCGCGCGGTCAGCCGCGGGCCGGAAGCGCTCGGTGTCGACGCCACCGGCGATCCGGAGGGTGCGCGCGGGCGCGACGCCATACAGCCGCTCCGCGAGCGCGCCCGAGTAGCGACTGAGCACGTGGATGCGGGAGGCCCGGCGCAGACAGGCGCGCTCCAGACGCCCGAGGACGGCAGCGCCCAGGCGGCCGGCCATCCCCCGGCGGTGCCGCGCGGTCATGCCCGTGCGGAGGCGGTACTCGAGCGGCGCCGGCGAGTGGAAGGTGTAGAGGCTCGGCAGCCCGCGCGCCGCGCGCGCGGTGAGCACGCCGTAGCCGGCCAGCGGCTGGTGCACGTGCAGGACGTCGGCGCCCTCGTCCGCCAGCGCCGCCACCGCGGCGCGGCGGGCGTTGAGCATCGCCGTGCGCGCGAACGCGAGCCACGACCGGCCGTCCACGGTGAAGTCACGGCGACGCACCGCGCGCAGTTCCGGATCGTCCACGAGACCGTCGTTGCCCCGGCTCACCACGGTCACGCGATGACCGCGATCGGCGAGTCGAACCGCGGTCTCGCGGAGCACGCGCTCGGCCCCGCCCCGCACCGGGGCGATCGACACGTCGGACACGACCAGCGCGCGGAGACCGCCGCCGGGCGCCGTCACGCGAGCGCCCACGAGCCCCGGGCGTCCAGGTGCTGCCGGATCCAGAGCTCGAGGATCATCAGCGACCAGAGACGGTCCGCGTGACTGCGGGCCCCGCTCAGGTGCTCGCGCTTGAGCCGCGCCACTTCAGCGGGGACGAACAGCCCGCGCGCGGCCACGCGCTCGGGGGCGAGGAGATCGTCCAGGTTCGGCCGGAGATCAGCGCGCAGCCACTGGCCGAGCGGGATCATGAATCCTTGCTTGGGGTGCTCGAGGACCTCGCGGGGCAGGACGTCGGCGAACGCACGCTTGAGCAGCGCCTTCAGACGAAACCCCGGCATCTTGCGATCGGGCGGAATGGCGAGGCTCGTTTCGATCAGCCGGTGATCGCAGAAGGGCGCGCGGACCTCGAGGCCGTGCGCCATGCCCATGCGGTCGGCCATCGTGAGCAGATCGTCCGGCAGGTACGTGTCGAGATCGATCCGGAACGCACCGTCGACGGCATCGCCGTGGCCCGCGCCGGCGAAGGCCGCCCGCGCGGCGCGCTCCACGTCGGCGCCGAAGTGGGCCCGGAGGGCCGGCGTGGCGAGGCCCACCAGACCCTCACGGCCGAAGATCCGCGTCCAGCCGAGATAGCGGTCGGGCAGCGGTTGATCGGCGCCCTGGACGAAGCGCCGGAGGCGATCACGGAAGGGGCGGCTGTCCTCGCGATCGCGCGCGGCGGCGCGCGCGAGGGCGCCCGTCGCGGCTCTGAGCGGCCGCGGCAGCGCGCCGTAGAGCTGCGAGAGCCGCACGCCCAGGTAGCGCGGGTAGCCCGCGAAGGTCTCGTCGCCGCCGATGCCGGACAGCGCGACCTTCACGTGACGTGCGGTCGCCTGGGCCACCACGAACGTGGGAATCGCGGACGAATCGGCAAACGGCTCGTCGAAGTGGTGGACGATGGCCGGGAGCAGGTCGCTCACGCGCGGCTCGAGGATCTCTTCGTGGTGCTCAGTCCCGAAGCGCTCGGCCACCGCGCGCGCATAGCGGAGCTCGTCGTACGAGGGCGCCGACGCGCCGAAGCCGATGGAGAACGTCCGGATCGGCCCGCCCGTCACCTCACGCATCGAGGCGACCACCGCGCTGGAGTCGATCCCACCGCTCAGGAACACGCCGACCGGCACGTCGCTCTCGAGCCTGAGGCGTACCGCCTCGCCCAGCTGCTGACGCACCAGGGTCTCCAGATCAGCGCGCGCGGGCGCGGCCGGCGTGGCGCGCGGCAGGGTCCAGTACTGGCGCAGCCGCAGCTCGCCGTTCTCGAGCACGGCGGTGTGCGCCGGCGGAATCTTCCCGATGCCCGCGAAGATGGACCGCGCCGCCGGCGTATACCCGAACGCCAGATAGTGATGGAGCGCGTCCCAGTCGACGTCGCGCGCCACGCCCGGGTGACAGAAGAGCGCCTTGGGCTCGGAGGCGAAGACGAAGCCGTCGGCGGTGCGCGCGTAGTAGAGCGGCTTCTTGCCGAGCCGGTCGCGCGCGAGGAAGAGCCGGCGGCGTGCGCGGTCCCAGATGGCGAGGGCGAACATGCCGCGCAGGTGCTCGACGCACGCCTCGCCGTAGTCCTCGAAGGCGCGCAGCGCGACTTCCATGTCGCTCCGCGTGTGGAATCGGTGGCCCCGGGCCGCCAGCGACTCGCGGAGCGCGCGGTAGTTGTAGATCTCGCCGTTGCCGACGAGCCGCAATGCGCCGTCATCGCTCGCCATGGGCTGCTGCCCACCAGCCACGTCGATGATCGCCAGTCGTGTCATGCCGATGGCCGCGTCCGGCTCCGCGTATGCGCCGTCGCCATCCGGGCCGCGGTGCTTGAGCAAGCGCAGCATCGCCGGCAGGAGCTCGGCCGGCGCGTGGCCCACCCAGCCGGCTATTCCGCACATGGGTGCTCACGTCGGGGGGAGCGACGCGCCGCTCCCCCCGACACCCCCCACCGCTCCGACGACGCGGCGGCGACAACGATGGTCGGGCGTGAACCGCAGGGCTGGATGCATGGGCGGCGGCGGCAAAGCCGCCGCTCGAACGAACGGCGATCGCGAAGATCCATCCAATCCGCCAGTGGCATGGCATCCCAGTGTGGCATGCGACCAGGACTGGGGCGGCGGGGCGGCCAAGTCGTCACGCCGCGATCGGCCATCGGCCTTTGCGCTGCAGCGTGGACACGTAGAGGCGCTCCAGCGACTCGTGCATCTGGGTCAGGGTGAAGCGCTCCCGGACCCGGGCCCCGCCCCGCTGGCCCATCGCGCGCGCGGTCAGCGGCTGCTCGAGCAGGATCGTGATCGCCCGGGCGAGGGCCTCCGGATGACGCGGCGGCACGATGAATCCCGTCTCCCCGTCGGCCACGACCTCGGGGTTGCCGCCGACGTCGGTCGCGACCACCGGTTTACCGAGCGCCATCGCCTCGAGCAGCGCGAAGGGCAGCCCTTCCGAGAGCGACGGCAGCACGGCGACGTCGAACAGCGAGACGACGTCGGCCACATCCGAGCGCGCGCCGGTGAACCGGCAGACGCCGGCCACGCCGAGTCGCGTCGCCTCGTGCTCGAGCTCGGCGCGGAGCGGCCCGTCGCCGACGAAGAGACAGCGCAGCCGCGGCATCCGCTCGACCAGCGCGGGCAGCGCGCCGAGGAGATAGCGGTGTCCCTTCTGCGCGGTCATCCGGGCCGTCAGCCCGATGATCCGGTCACCCGGCGCGAGCTCGAGCGCCGCCCGCAGATCGCCCGCGTGACGGCCGGCCACGAAGGCCTCCGCGTCGATGCCGTTGCGGATCGTCACCACCTTGCCTTCGCTCAGCCGGTACCGACCGACGAGATCCCGGGCCACCGAGCCCGAGACCGCGATGACGGCGTCGGCGAGCGGGCTCGTCAGCCGCTCGGCGAGCAGGTAGCCGGCGCGGCGGAGGCGCGGGACGTCGTAGTCGAAGAGCGAGTTGTGGACGGTCGAGAGCACCACGGGCACGCCCGCCATGCGCGCGGCCAGCCGCGTGTACACGTTCGAGCGCGCCCCGTGCGATTGCACGACGGCCGGACGCTGCCGGCGGAAGAGTCCGGCCAGCGCGGCCAGGGCGGCGGGGCTGAGCAGCCGGTCCGCGAGCGGCACGCGGTGACTCGGCACGCCGAGCGCGGCCAGCCGCTCCACGAGCGGGCCGTCTTCGGGCACGGCCACGGAGAGCCGAAAGCGTCCGGGGTCGAGGCGGGTCGCCAGCGTCCTGAGGTACGTCTCCCCACCGGCCCAGCCCGCCGTCTCCGCCACGTGCAGCACGAGCGCGCGCGTCTCCGTCACTCGGTGCGGCGCCCCCACGCCTCGATCGACGGTCCCATCAGCCAGCGTCCTCGGGTGAGCGCCGCGCCCGCTTGCACCGCCGCGAACACGCCGCGCTTGGCCAGTCCAAGCGCCCGCTCCGCCGGTGAGGACAGTCCCAGATAGGGATCGCCGGGGACCGGAGGGCTGTTGACGACGCGCACGGGCTTGAACCCGGTGCGCACGAGCAGATCGCGCAGCGTCGGCGCCGAGAAGCAGACGACGTTGAAGATGTAGGCGACGTAGGCGCCGCGCGCCGGGTTCGCGCCGATTCCGAAGCGGCGCAGCAGGCGCGACGCGCGGTAGCTGGTGAGATGCCATGCCGCGTTCTGCGTCCGGATGAACACACGGCCGGCGGGCGCCGTCACCCGCCGCACCTCCGAGAGCACGTCCACGGGATCGGCGACGCATTCGAGCAGGTTCCAGAGGGTCACGAGGTCGAAGCTCGCGGCCGGGAGGTGGAGATCGCGCAGGTCGCCGGGGCGGACGTCGACGCCGAGCACGCTGCGCGCATACTCGACCGCCGCCGCGTCCACGTCGACGCCGGTGGCCTGCCAGCCCCGCTCGCCGGCCAGCTTCACGAAGTAGCCGAGCCCCGCGCCCACGTCGAGCAGCCGCGCGGGCGGACCCGCCTCGGCGAGCAGCCGCTCGAACGGCCCACGTCGCCGCTCGGCCACCCGCTCCTCACGCGCCCGCTCCGCCGGCCCGAGCACGAGCGGCGCGCCATCGTTCGTACGCGCGGGCGACGGGTCGCGATAGACGAGGCCACACCGATCACAGCGCACCATCCGGCGCGCATGAATCTGGAGGATGAATCGGCCGCCGCCGTGCGCGCAGAGCGGGCACGGCGCGGTCGCGACACCCGCGCGCCCGCCGTGCGTCATGTCCCCTGAGGTGCTCGAAATCGGCCGCCGAGCCGCAGCCGCCGGCCTCAGTCCACGCGCGGCGGTCCGCTCGGGACGCGCAGGAGGTCTCGCCGCGGTCCGTGGTCCGTCACCAGCGTTCCGGCGCGGACGGCAATAGGGGACCGGTCCGTGGTCATCTCGAAATCATCGCACGGGGCCGGGACACGCCCCAAGCTCCTGGTCCGCCCCTCCGCCACGACGGCGCGCGACCTCGTCGCGGCACACGCCATCCAACCGCTCTCCCAGCCGGTCCCAGGTGTAGCGAGCCGCCAGCTCGCGGGCCCGATCCCCGAGCTCCTTTCGCCGGGGCGCGTCGCGCAGAAGCTCGACGATACGGTGCGAAAAGTCGTCCGCGGACGTCGCGATGCGCAAGTGGTGGCCGTCGCGGGCTTCCGGCACCCCCTCGACGGCCACGGGGCTGGCGACGATCGGCAGGCCGCACGCCATCGCCTCCAGGAGCTTCACCTTGATGCCGGTGCCCTGACGCATCGGGCACACGAACACGGTCGCCCGCCGGAGCACCTCCAGAACGTCGGGGACGAACCCGAGGAATTCGACGCCGGGAACGGCGCGACAGGCCAAGGACAGCTCGGAGGAGGCGCCGTCACCGATGATCTGGAAGCGGACGTCGGGATGCTCGCGCTGGACGCGCGGGAGCACCTCGCGGCAGAAGTGGAGCACGGCATCCGCGTTCGGCGGATATCCCAGTGTCCCGAGGAAGGCCAGGCGGGCCGGGCCATCGTGCGGCACGGCTGGCGGCGCGGGGCCGACACCCGTCGGCAGCACGGTGATCCGGCCGGGCCCGGAGCCGGCGGCTCCTCGGAGGGCCTGCGCCTCCGACGGGCTGGCGACGAGAACGGCGAGGTCACGCTGCAGCAGGTCCTGCTCCAGCCGTCGATACCGCGACGACTGGGCCCGATACCACCATGCACGCCAGGGAGAGCCCGCACCGCGCGCTTGCCGCTCGTAATAGCGGGACGTGCAGTCGCACAGGTCCCACACGACCGCGGTGGCGGCGACCGCCTCCGCGGCGAGCAACGCGGCATCGGCGCCGACGGGATAGATCAGGTCGAACCGCTGCTGCCCGAGCACCGCCCGGAACCGCTGAAAGAACGCGTCGGCCGGGGTGATGACTCCGAACGGATAGCGTCCAGCCAGGGCGCGGAGACGGCCCGTCCACGTCAAACGGACGGGATCCGCGACGATTTCCACCACGCGGCAGAAGGCCCGCAGATGCTGCTCGGCGTCCGGCCGCGGCGCGTCGGCGCGACAGAGGTACCAGACCTCGTGCCGGCGTCCGAGCTCGCGCAGACACCCATAGGCCCGGACGTTTCCCCCGTCGCGGACCGGATACGGCACGCGGTAGCCGACACAGAGGATCTTCAGGGGCGTGTGCACCGCCGACATCTACTCGGACGCCGAGGCCAGGTATGGCTTGAGGATCTCCGGATGCTCGCCGTACCGTGCCACCGAGTACGGCACGAGGTGGTCCTTGACCCGGGCCATGAAGAGCTCCGAGGCCTCTGGCAGCGTCCCGACCCCCCACGCCTGCCGGGCCCGATGAAGCCCGTAACCTTCCAGGTTCGGGAATCGCGCCTGCAGCGCGGGATTCTCCGCCCAGTCCGCCCAGCAGTCGCGCAGGTACATCCGTACCGGCTTCTTGATCTGGAGGTGGAAGAAGTACGGCTCGTCCCATTCGCGGACGTCGTAGTACAGCGGGAGCTTCACGTCCTCGAAGCGGATCGTGATCGGCACGCGCGGGTCACGCGCGATCGACGGCCAGCCGTGGAGCGCCGCCCCGGACAGGACGCGCACCACTCGGACGAAGCGCAGCGCGGGCGAGAGGGCGCAGGCGAACGGGTCGCGCCGCAGCTCGCATCCGGGGAACTGGTGCCAGAGATCGCCCACCAGCTCGATGCACGTCAGATGCACGTGGAAGTACCGCGAGGCGGGCAAGGCCAGGATCCGCTGCCGGAGCCGCGTGATCGCACAGGGCCCCGTGGTACGCGCGACGAAGTCTCCGTCCCACTTCAGGGCCCAGCGGTATGTCGCCTGCGCCAGCGCGAAGTTGGACAGGGCGACATGATCGAGAGCCGGCCGGGTGAAGAGCCTCATCTTCGGCGCCAGGGTCCGGGCCAGCCGGGCGAGCACGTCCGGCGTGCGGTCCGTCGAGCCGTTGTCGACGACGACGAGCTCGTCGACCGCGTCGCTCACCGAGAGCAGAGAGGCCTCGATCCATTCCTCCTCGTTCTTGACCCGCACGACGGCCGTGATGCCCTGCCGTCGTGCGGCCGGACGGGGGACCACACCCAGCGCCGGCGCGTAGCTCAGCAACCTCCTCAACGCCCACCCGCGCGTCCTCACCATCGGCGGTCTCCGCGGAGCGCGGGAAGCAGCGCCGCCGCCAGCCGGTCCCAGGAATGGCGCGCGCACACGAACTGCCGGCCCCGGGCTCCCAGCTCGGCGCGGCGATCCGGATCGGCGGCCAATCGAGCCAGCGCGGTGGCGAGCGCCTCGGCGTCGTCGGGAGGGACGACGACAAGCGCTCCGCTCTCCTCGCCAAGCCGGCGGACGGACTCGAGATCCGAGGCGATGACGGGGCGCGCGCACGCCATCGCGTCGAGGACCTTGAACGGCGACGTCTCCCCGCGGTCGGCGGTGAAGGGCGCCACCACGACGTCCATCGCATTGAGCCACGTCGGCACCTCGCGGTACGGCACCTGCCCGGCGAATCGCACCACGTCGGCGAGGCCCCGCACGCGGGCGTGCTCCTCCCACGCGGCGCGCATCACCCCATCGCCCACGATGAGGCCGGCCAGACCCGGCACGCGGCCGCGAAGCGCGGCGAGCGCGTCCAGCAGCGTCGGCACACCCTGATGGCGATAGCAGAGGCCGACGAATCCGACCACGAAGCCGGCGGCCTCGAGGCCGAGCCGGCGCCGGCACTCCATCGGATCGGCCGGAACGAAGTGGTGGACGTCGGTCCCACTCGGCACGACCCACACGCGAGTGGCCGATACCCCGTACCGCGCCACGAGCATGCGCTTGAGACCCGGGGTCAGCGCGACGATGGCATCGCTGCCCCTGACCGCCCAGCCCTCGAGCCGCGCGAACAGCCAGCGTGCCCAGCGCCGGGCACCCTCCACCTCCATGAACTCGAGCACGTCGGCGTTGACCTCGAGCACGATGCGGGCTCCGGTCAGGCGCCGGAGCACGAGCGGCAGCACGTTGAAGCCGCTGCGGAAATAGACGACGTCGGGGCGGCGGCGGCGGGACAACCGCCAGGCGCGCGCCACCATGCCGACGTAGGCGCTGAGGGGACGCAGTCCCGCGACGTCGATCACGGGATAGGACTCGGCCGCAACGGCACGCAACGGCGTGCGGCCGGGGAGCGCCGGGTAGAGCACGAGCGTTTCCTGCCCGGCACCGGCGAGTGCGCCGGCCAGCTCCCAGAGCTTGCGGAAGCCGCCCGCGTCCGCGCGGAGCCCGCGCTCGTGCGCGTAATCCAGGAAACACACGCGCATGATCAGGCCGCGAGCGCCTCGTAGGCGCGGGCGGTGAGGGCGGCGGTCGTCCGCCAATCGAACGTCGCCGCGCGCGCCAGACCGCGCTCGACGAGGCTGCGCCTCAACGTCGCATCGGTGGCGACCCGCGCGATCGCCGCGGCGAGCGCGTCGGCGGAGACCGGCAGATCGATCAGGATGGCGGCGTCTCCGGTCACCTCCGGAAGCGCCGTCGTGTTGTACGTGACGACCGGCACCCCGCACGCCATCGCCTCGAGCACGGGCAACCCGAAGCCCTCGTAGAAGGATGGATAGACGAACGCGACGGCTCCGCGATAGAGCGCCGGCAGGTGCGCTTCGGGCACGTACCCGAGCACGCTGACCCGGGCCGCGACGGCGGGGTCCCGGGCCGCGACCTCGAAATCGCTCCGCCCCGGGATGACCGTGCCGGCGATCACGAGCGCGATGTCGAGCCGGGGAAGCACGGCCAGCAGCGTCCGGTAGTCCTTGCGCCGGTCGATGGTGCCGACATAGAGCAGGTACCGGTCAGGAAGCCGGTACACGGCCCGGACTTCGTCGGCTGGAGACGGCGTGACCTCGGGATCGAGGGCGACGCCCCACGGCACCACCTCGACGCGACGCTCGGGAACGCGGCCGAGCGCGACGAGGTCGCGTCTGGTGGCCGCGGACGGAACGAGCACGCGCTGCGCGAAGCGCGCCGTGAAGGGAACCCACCGCCCCCAGTACCAGCGGCTGCGCCAGTGCGGCAGGAACTCGGGATGCCGCGTCGGCGCGAGGTCGTGCAGCGTCATCACGACGTTGAGGCCGGGCGCGACCGGCGCCGAGGTCCCGCCGGGCACGTGGAGGATGTGCGCCCCGAGCCGCCGGGCCCGGGCCGGCAACAGAACCTGCTCCCACGCGAGCTGGTGAGGCAGCCGCCAGCCGGCGGCCCCGGCGGGGACGACGACGTCGTAGTCGTGCTGGGGAAAATCGCTCCTCAACTGACGGAGCAGCCGCGCCAGCGCCTTGCCGGCTCCCGTCGGCCGCGCTCCCAGACCGCGCCCGTCGATGCAGATCCGCACGTCAGGCGCCGCGCCGAGGCGCGCCCATCCCCCGCGGCGGTCCGATCATGCCGTTCCCGCGGCGGCGGCGGCGATAGAATCCACGCCATGTCCGCGTCCCCGGTGGGCCGAACGGCGCGTCTCGCGTCGAATTACGCCTCGACGTGGCTGGTCGTCGCGGTCTGTCTCGGCGCGCTCGCCATCCGGCTGGTGTTCTTCGGCGGACTGCTCGGCTGGGACGACATGGAGTACTGGGAGGTGGCCCGTGCCTACCGCGACGGGGACGTGATCCCACGCTCGATGTTCTCGGTGCGCTTTGGCATCGTGCTGCCGCTGGCCGCCACCCAGGCGCTGTTCGGAGCCACCGAAGTCGCGGCCTCGGTCGTCCCCCTCGCCTACTCGCTCGCCGAGCTCCTGCTCGCATGGAGACTGGGCGTTCTCTACGGTGGGCCGGGCGTCGGCCTCGTCGCCGCCGGCCTGGTCGCGATCCTGCCGGTCGCCGTCATGGAAGCGACGGAGGTCAATGCCGATCTGCCCGCCGCGGTCTGGATGGCGGCCGCGTTGTACGCCGTCGTGCGAGGGGAGCGTAGCGTGGGATCCCCTCGGGGCTGGTTCGTCACGGGCGGGGTCGCGCTCGGGATCGCGTACGTGACCAAAGACTACGCGCTGGCGCTCCTGGCCACGCTCGCCGTCCGCGTCGCGGTCACGCGACGGCGTCGGGCCGCCTACGCCTGGACGGCCTTCGGACTCGTCGCCGTGATCGCCGTCCAGGCCGTCTGGTTCTGGGCGCTCACCGGGGACCCCCTCTTCCGTTACTCGCCCGGCCTGACGGCGCCGCACACGATGCACGTGCAGACGCACGACCCCTCCTATCGCTGGATGCTCACCTATCTCGACATGCTCCTCGATCCCTTCACCGGCTCGTTCGGCTACTTCATCGGGGTGTTCTACGCCGTCGTGGCCGCGACGATCTGGGGGTTCTGGCGCCGCGACCGCGCGCTCCTCGACGTCTCCCTGTGGTGGGCCACCGTGCTGGTGGTGTTCAGCGTGACGCCGCTCGACTGGACGTTCACCCGTCCCCTGTTCCACCAGTACGCGCGCAAACTGGAGCCGCTGGTCATCCCCTTCGCGCTGGCGCTGGCGCTGTGGTGGGCGCGCGGGCTGGTGTCGTGGCCTCGGCTGCGGCTCGGGCTCGGGCTGACGCTCGCCGCGCTGGCCGGCGCCGGAATCTGGGCGACGCAGGCCGACTATCGGCAACCGGCGTCGGTCGCGCGCTGGGCCGCGCCCCTCGTCGACCGCGAACGCCCCGACGTGTACGTCGTCACCGACCACGTCAACGCCCCTCTGCTCCGCGCGCTCCTGCCGGCCCGGAGAGACCGCATCGTGACCGCCCCTCCGGCCGCGACGCGGGATGCGGGTGGATCGATGCTCGTCCTCCGTGATCCTCTGTTCTTGACCTCCGATCTGGCCCACGGCCGTTCCGTCGCTTCGATCGTGGCCGCTCCCCCGCAGGGCTGGGGCCGCGTCGGCGAGTTCGTGCGGCCGCACCGCCGCGGCTTGCGCTCCGTGTTGCTGGGACGGCCCCTTCCTCCGAGACCGGAGCCCGCCGAGCTGTGGCGGTCACGCGCGGACGCATCGTAACGACCCGTTCACGCTCGCCCGGCGCCACTCGCCGTACGTCGCCCACGCCGCGCGGACGCCCGCCACGTACGCCCGGTGGCGGGCCAGCACGAATGCCGGCCCCTCGGTGACGTACGGGCGGTTGAGGACGTGTCCCCGGTAGAGCTTCCACAAGAGCGGCGGCAACGATGCGCGTGGCTGGTGCTTCAACGCGCAATAGACGTGGTTGTGGAAAAAGTTCCGGTACCAGCGATGGGAGCCCGGGTCCCGACCCATGAGGTGCCAGTTGTCGTTGCCGCCCGGGCTCGCGTAGAAGTGGTGGACGGTCGGACCCGGATCGTAGACGACGCGCCCGCCGGCGTTCCGGACACGCACGCAGAAGTCGTTTTCCCACCGGAAGGCGTTGCCTCGGAAGCGCTCGTCGAACCCGCCGAGCCCGACCACGACCTCGCGGCGAAACGACATGTTGGCTCCCGGCGCCGTCCACACGTCGCAGCGCGTGTCGTGGCTCCAGCCCGTGTGGAAGAAGCCCCAGACGGGATCGGCGGAACGGGGATCGAAGCGGCCCGGTTCGGGCCTCTGCGCGTCGAGGACACGTCCCGCCACGCCGGCCACGCCGGGATCGTCGTAGTTGCGCAGATGGAGGGTGACCAGGTCACGTCCGGGGACGTGGATGTCGTCGTCGACGAACACGAGGATCTCGCCCCGGGCGACACGGACCCCGGCGTTGGCGGCGACGACGACGCTGGGTTGCTCCTGCCGAACACGGACCACCCGGTCCGGCAGCGCGTCGAGGAACGTCTCGGTGGGGGGACGGTGCACGGGCGTTTGATCCACGACGACGATCTCGAGATCCGGCTGGTCGAGACGCAGCAGATCGGCGAGCGTTCGGCACAGCAGCTCTTCGCGGCCGAACGTCGGAAGAACGACGGACACGGGCACGCCGCTCATGCGTTGGGGACGCGCGGGATCACCCCGCGCGCACGCGCCGTACGCGGACGCCCAGGCTCGAGCCCGGCCATCGCGGTCACCCGCGCGTGGCTCCCCACACGATCCCGAGCTTCCGGGCGACCTCCAGCACCGCGCCGAAGCACCGTCGCCGCGCCGCGTGCGCGAGGTAGAACGGAATGGGCCACAGGACGTGGGCCACCGAGATCCGTTCGCCGACGATCCGTGCGAACGCGACGTAGTCCCGGCCCTGGCGGAACCGGCGCCGAAGCAGCCGGGCCCGGCCGAGATCGGCGGCAGTCCGCCGGTGCCAGAGCCACGCCGACGGCAGATAGAGGATGGGGATGCCGGCGCGCGTGAGCCGCCGTTCCCACTCCGTCTCATCGCCGGCCCCGGAGAGCGTCTCGTTGAAACGTCCCACCCGGTCGAGCGCCCAGCGCCGCACCGCCAGGTTGCACCCGTTCACGTGGTCCACCGGGCGCTCCTCGGCGCCGTGGTCAAGCGAGGACTCGCCTTCCCACGATTCCATGGAGCAGATGCGCGGCGGCGGAGCCTCGAAGCGAAGCTTCACGGCGCCGCCCACGCAGCCGGCCTCGGGATGCCGGAGCGCGCCGGCGACCAGGGCGTGGAGCCACCCGGTTGGCGATTCGACGTCGTCGTCGACGAAGCACACGGGATCCCCGCGCGCCACCGTCAGGCCGAGGTTGCGCGCGACGTTGAGCCCGCGGTGATCTCCGCGCTGGTAGCGCACGACGGGAAGCTCGCCATCGACGCACTTCTGGACGACGGCGGCGGTCTCGTCCACCGATCCGTCATCGACCACCACGATCTCGAATCGATCAGGAGGGTAGTCCTGGCCGCGCAGGCTGGCGAGACAGCCCGCGAGGAGCGGCGCCCGGTTCCACGTCGGGACGACGATCGACACGAACGGCCACGACCAGATCGGCGCCGGCGGGGGGGCGGGAGCGGTGCCGGCCTCGGAGCCCGCGCGCGCGGCCACGACAAAGCGCTCCGGGCACGGCAGGAAGCCGCGATCCACGAGCTCGCGGGTGCCGGCGAGGCGGATCGCGGTCGCCCGCCGGAGGGTCAGCCGGGGGGAGGCGTCGAGGACCTCGAGGTACCGATGGTTCTCGGGGCCGATGCCGAAGCGGGAGCCGGCGAACTCCTCGCGGGCGAGGCGGCGGAAGGCGGCCGTGAACTTGTAGTGATACATGACGCCCGCGACGTCCGCGACCCGCGCCTTCTTGAAGTAGTGCGGGTTCCCAAAGAACATGCCGGGCCGGTACCGCACCAGCGGATGATTGATCAGCTCGACGTCGAGACCGAACACGGTCTTGCGGATCCCGCCGACCCGCCGCGTGATGGCCGGATTGTCGACGACGCACTCCAGGTGATCCGGGTACGGCAGCGCGCTGACCTCGGAGAGGTCGCAATAGCGGTGCGTGTCGACGAAGCGGCCGGCCGGGGCGTCCTCCAGGGCGCCCTCCGGAAACATGTCCAGCAGGTACGTGGCCAGCGCCGTGTATCCGTGGTCATCGAGATACCGCAACAGTGCGGGCACGGGCACGAGGTCCGAAAGCGGATAGTCGAAGAGCATGTCGATGTCGGTCGACAGGGCCCACCGGCCCACGGCGTACCGGTCGAGGAGGTATTCGCGGAGCGAGGCGACCGAGCCGAACCGGCTCGTCAGCAGGGTGACGGCGGGATGCGGGCGGGCAAGGTCGGGCGTCCCGTCGGTCGAGCCGTTGTCGAGCAGGACGATGTGATCGAACCCCAGTCGCAGGTGGTGCTCGATGAACGTCGGCGTCCATTCCGCGCCGTCCTTCACCACGCACAGGACCACGGAGCGCGCGGTGTCGGGGGAACCGTGGCCGGCACGCACCAGGCGCACGGTCCGACCCACCGCCCACCGTCGACCGGCCTCCTGGACGACCGTGCGCACCCGACGCGCGGCGTCCACCGTGGTGCGCCCGCACAGGGCTTGCAGCGACGTGACCGCCGCGCGGCGCAAGCGACCGAGCGACCCCCACCTGGCGGGCCGGGAGATCACTCGAACTTCCAGCGGGCGGGCCACACCACGACGCCGGTGTCCGGAGGCGGAATGACGCCGGTGCCGAAGACGTCGCGGGCCACGACCTCGAACGCGAGCGCGTCTTCGAGCGTCTCGTAGTCGCGATACGGGTCGCCGAACCACAGGTCCAGCGTGTACGGGCCCACCGTGAAGGGACACGCCTCGAGGAAACAGGTGATCCGGCCGGCCGGCGCTCCGGCGCTCGGATACTCTCCCAGGTAGCGATTGTTGACGTTCAACACGCGGACCCCATGCCGGTTCTTCACCACGACGCCGAAGACGGGATGCGCCATCGGCGCGGAGGCTTCGTATTCGATCGTCACCGCGACGTCGCCCCCCAGCGGCAGATAGCTGGTCGGCGTGCCGTCCCGGCCGTGGAACGCGAGGCGCGCGCGGCGGATGAATCCGTGCGGCCGCACCGCCATCTCCGCGGTGGCGAACGAGGCCAGCGTGCCCCCAAGATACCGGTTGATGACCTCGCCGGCGGGGCCGGAGGCGACGACGCGGCCCCCCTCCAGGAACAGGCAGCGATCGCACAGCCGCTCGACGGCCACCATGTCGTGACTGACGAACACGACGGTCCGGCCGGCGCGGGTCGCCTCGCCCATCTTCCCGAGGCACTTGCGCTGAAACGCGAGATCGCCGACGGCGAGGGCCTCGTCCACGAGCAGGATCTCGGTATCGAGATGCGCGGCCACCGCGAAGGCCAACCGCAAGTACATGCCACTCGAGTAGTGCTTCACCGGGGTGTCGATGAAGGACGCCATCTCCGCGAACGCGACGATCTCGTCGAAGCGCGCGCGCAGCTCGGCCCGGCGCATGCCGAGGATGGCCCCGGACAGGTACACGTTGTCCCGGCCGGTCAGCTCGCTGTGGAACCCGGCCCCGACTTCCAGGAGCGACCCCACCCGGCCCCGCAGCTGGGCCCGGCCCTCGCTGGGGGCGGTGATGCCCGCGAGGATCCGGAGCAGCGTGCTCTTGCCGGCGCCGTTTCTGCCGATCACCCCGAGCACTTCCCCGCGCGCCACCTCGAACGAGACGTCGCGTATCGCCCACAACGGCGCCCCCGGCGGCCGCGCCGACAGCGGTCGACGGACGAGGTTCTGGATGGCCTCCCGGAGCGTCGTCGCGGCGGGGGCGCCGCCAATCCGATACCGCTTCGAGAGGCCGTCGGCGTGGATGGCGCTTTCGTTCAGGGGGGACATCGATTCACACGACGTCGGCCATGGCCCGCTCGACGCGGGCGAAGTACCAGAGCCCCGCCCCCAGCAGCACGACGATGGTCACCGCGGAGACGAGGAGCGGGCCGGCCGCGGCGCGTCCGCCCACCAGCGCCCAGCGGAACCCTTCCACGACCCCGACCATCGGATTCAGTCCATAGACGGTGCGCCACGGCTCCGCGAGCAGGCTGCTGGGATAGGCCACCGGGGTCGCGAACAGCCAGAGCTGCATGAGGAACGGCACCGTGTGCCGGACGTCGCGGTAACGGACGTTGAGGGCGGCGAGCCACGACCCGATCGCGGCCGCCAGGACGAGGGCGAGCAGGACGAACACGGGTGCGGCGACGACCATCGGCCCCGGCGCCACCCCGTAGAAGACCATCAGCAGCACCAGCACCACCAGCGCGGCGCCGAAGTCGACCAGGCTGACGAAGAGAGGGGCGAGCGGCACGATCAGGCGCGGAAAGTACACCCTGGTCACGAGCGAGCGATTCGCGACGAGGCTCTCGCTGGCGGCCAGAACCGCCTGCGCGACCATCGTCCACAGCAGAAGCCCCGTATACGCGAACAGGGGATACGGGACCCCATCGGACGGCAAGCGGACGAGGCGGCCGAAGAAGATGGCGAAGACGAGCGTGGTGGCGACCGGCTGCAGGACGGCCCAGGCGACGCCGAGGACGGTCTGGGTGTAGCGGATCTTGAATTCCTTCCAGGCCAGGAAGCCGAGGAGCTCGCGATGGGCCCATACCGCGGCCACCTCGCCCAGCGCTCCGCGTCCACGTCCGTCGATCACGACGACCGGCGGCGACACGACGGCGGGCCCGGCCACCGTCATGCCCGGCCCACCGCGCACGACAACCGTGACGCCGCCGGATCGTTCACGATGCCGGTGCCCACGCGGCGGAGCATGAGTCCGGCGGCGCGCTCGGGGTTCCCGTGAGCGGCGTCCTCACGGCGGCGCTCCGCCTCCGTGAACGTATGGAGGTAGTAGGCTCCCGCGCCGACGGCCGTCCACTGATCGCGCTCGATCAGCGCGCCGGGGGGCCGGCTCGCCACGATGACCTTGGCCCCGGCGCGCGCCAGCGCCCGGTTGGCGCGCGCGCGTACCAGCGGGTCCGATTCCCAGTACACCAGCGAGTCGGTGTTGATCCCGGCCACGATTCGTACGCGGGCGAGCCGCGCCCAGGCAAACGTCTCGAACTTCCCGATGGCGGCGACTTCGTCGCCGGGCCGCACCCCCAGCTCGTGCAGGTCACGCGCGGTGCGCCATTCCACGTGGCGGACGGCGCGGTCCCGCGCGGACCGGATCTCGGCGACGACGACGTTCGCCGCGGACAGGATCTGCGGGCCGATGGTCAGGACGGCGACGCCGAGGGTGACGTTCCGGGCCAGGCGCCCGGCCGTCGCGCCGAGGGGGACCCGCACGCCGATGACGGCCCCCATCCCGAGCAGAACGACGAAGGAGGCCACGTAGCGCGGCTCGACCCACACGGCACCATAGATCGCGAGCGCGCCGATGGCCACGCCGAGGACGGCGCCCGCGAGGGGCAAGCGGGACCACCGTCGTCGGCGCGCGCCGAGCGTCGCCAGGACGAGGAGAGCGGCCAGCGGCCAGGCGAGGCGGCCGAGAACCCCGGCCAGCTCACGCCCGCTGATGAGCATGGCGCGGATCTGAGCCGTGAGCGAGAACGGCACGCTGATCCCGGCATACCAATGGTTCATGTCGTAGATGAGCGGAATGGTGCCGCGCACCGGGCTCCCGAACTCGAGCACGAGCGGACGATCGAGGAGGATCCGGGGTGGATGGAGCGCTTCCTCCGGCCAGCCCATGCCGCCCCGCAGCGCGACGGTCGGCACTCCGCGCTGGTCGAACGGAAACGGCACGCGCGAGACGAGCCACGCATAGTTCATGCGGCCGCTTTCGCCCAGCGTCAGTCCCCCGTGCTTCAGCGAGAGCGCGGTCGCGAAGGGCACGACGAGTATCGCGGCGACGGCGGCGCAGACCACGATCCGCGCCGCTGCCGTCCGGAAGTCGCGGGCGGCCAGCGTCGCGCAGATCACGATGGCGGCGACCGGGAGCATGACCGCCTTGACGAGGTAGCCGACGCCGAGGATGGTTCCGAGCAGGACGTAGAGCCGGACCCTGTCATCGCCGGCCGCGATACGCGCGAGCACGCCGACGGCGAGATACATGCACGCGGTCACGCTCATGTCGGGGGTGGCGAGCCCCACCGACACGAAATCGAGGCTGGCGACGAGGAACAGCGTGTACGCCCACACCCGAAGCGCCCACTCCGGCAGCGGCCGGGCCTCCTCGCCGCTCGGCCCGCCCGCCGGCCGCCCGTACACGGCGACCACGACCCCGCCGAGCAGGAACTCGAAGCTGGCAAAGGCGGCGATGAAGACGAGGAATCCGACCAGGTGCACCAGTGGGAACTCCCAGTATGCGGACGGTCGCGCCAGCATCGCGATACCCAGCAACCACGAGTAGAACGGACTCCAGTAGAGGCTCACGGCCTCCCGCCATTCGCCGCTCCTCCAGGCGTCGGCGAGGTCCAGGTACGCGATGCCGTCGGGGTTGAGCGAGAAGCGTGCCCGCCAGGCCTGGACGAGCCCCAGGCCGGCGCCGAGCGACCAGAAGATCACGCGGACGCGCAAGACGGATTCCCCCGCCGCCGACGTGTCCACCGGCGATCGACGAGACCCGCGCGCTCCGGCCATCCCGCGAATTCAGCTCCGGCGCTGGCGGCCGGCGGCGCCACTGACGAGCGCGCCATGGTCGCGGAGGAACTCGTCGAGCGTCCGACGCCAGCGACCTTGCGCGCGCAGGATCATTTCCACCGCCTCGCGGACGGCACCGGCGCCGCCGCCCGCGCGCGTCACCACGTGGGCCGCCGCCTTCACCTCGGGGCTGGCGTCGGCCACCGCCATGGCCAAACCGACCCGCTGCAGCGCCGGGATGTCGAGCAGGTCATCCCCGATGAAGGCGAGCGCGGTCAGGTCCACAGAGAACTCCGTGGCGAGCGCCTCCACGACCTCTCCCTTGCGCCGAGCGCCGAGCACCACGCGATCCACCCCGAGCTTCTCGCCGCGCGTCTTCGCGATCGTCGTGCTCTCACCGGTGACGAGCGCGGTCTTGATGCCGGCGCGCCGGGCCAGGTCCAGCGCGATGCCGTCGCGGGTATGGAACGACTTGAGCTCGTCACCGCGCTCCGACAGCACCATGCGCCCGTCGGTGAGCACACCGTCCACGTCCATGACGAGGAGCGCGACCCGGCGCGCGCGGACCGTCCACGGCGGTCGCGTCATACCCGAACACCGACGAACGGCGGGCGGATGCGGACCGGCCCCCGGGTCGGGGCGCTCGGGGCGGCCGGGGTCGCGGCCGACAGCGTGGTGAGCACGACGATGACGGCCGCAAAGAACCAGAACGGCTCCATGACCCGGATGATGATGAACGTGTTGGCGCCGACGGCGTGGACGAGCAGCCCGACCGTCCCCGCCACGAACCCGACGGCGAGTCCGCGATCCTCCGGCTCGTGCAGCATGCGGTAGGCGCGCATCCCGGACGCGATCAGCGCCCGCGCGAGCCACCCGAGCGTGATGAGCCCGAGGAGCCCGGTCTCCACCAGCGTGCGCGCGTACTGGGCGTCCATGAACCGGAAGCCGGTGACCCCGAACCCGAGCACGGGCCGCCGCGTCCACGCCTCCACCGCCTCCCAGGTGCTCATGAGCCGCTCGGAGGTGGACGGATCGAAGGCCACCCCGCCCACACGCACGGTCGGTTGGTCCGCCTGGCTCTTGAAAGTGAAGAGCACGCGCTTGGAGACCGCCGGCGGCGCCACCGCGAGCGTGAGCGGCGCCGTCACGATCACCACCGCGAAGACCGCGAGCATCGCGCGCCGGCGTTGCGAGAGCAGCGCGAGGGCGCCGGTCATGGGGATGAGGCCGAGATAGGACGATCGCGATAGCGTGAAGGCGAAGGGCAAGGCCATGATGCCGACGGCGGCGAGCGACGCCACCCGCGTGGGCAGCCGCCGGGTCTCCAGCGCGATGCCGCTGGCGATCGCCATCATGAAGAGCAGGTAACCGCCGAACGTGTTCGGCTCGCCCGATTCCCCCTCGAACGGCGCCGACACCCGCTCACCGCCCGGGATCTGCGCCATGCCGATGAAGCTGACGATGATGGCGGTCAGAAACGCCGTCATCACGAGTCGCCACGCCTGATTGCGGTCACGGATGAGGTTGACGGTGATGAAGTAGACGACGAAGTACTCCACGTACTTGAGGACGTAGAAGAACCCGGCCGTGGTCTTCACGGTGCCGGTCACGAATCCCACGAGCGTGGCGCAGAGGGTGGCCAGGACGTAGGCGAAGATCGGACGATTCAGCGTCGTCGCCGCGATCAGTCCAAGGTCCTTGTGGAGGGCCATGCGGGCCAGCCAGGACAAGAGAATGACGAGGAGCAGCACGTCTTCGAGGCGGAGCACCACCATCCGCTTCTCGGCGAGGCTGCCGCCGCCGAGCGCGAACTCCGGCGACAGCAGCATGGAGAGCAGGACGAGGTAGAGTCCGCCCTCCATGCTCATGAACGCGAAGATGAACACCGCGACCACGAACGCCGCGCCCACCGCGTATTCGAGCCGGATGGCGGCGACGCCCTGCGAGATCACGACCGCGATGGCCAGGAGGGCCACGCCCACGACGACGAGCCGGGAGTCGACCACGGGAGTCGGGCGCTACTTTACCCGCACGACGTGGTTGCCCAGGCCGAGACGGCTCAGCGCGTCCGCGCGCTCTTCCGCCTCCTGCCGCGAGGCGAAGTTGCCGTGCCGGATGAGGAAGTTCACGGCTTCGCCCGGTTGAGCCGCGACTCGCACCGCGTGCCCGCGCGCCCGCAGCCGCTCGGCGAGCTGCACGGCACCGCGCAGCGGCACCGCCGGCCCCACCCGTACGTTGAGCGGCTCGGCTCCGGCGAGCACGACGGCATCGCCGAATCCCTGCTCGCGCAGGGTCGACACCAGCGCCTGCGCCTCCCGCGTCGTCGGCACGCGCTCCACGAGCACGGCGTAGAGGCCGCCGCCGGCTTGCTGGCGGAACCGGACGGTCTGAAAGCCAGCCTGGCTGAGCTGGCGCTCGACGCGTTCAGCCTCCGGAAGCGCGGGGAACGGGCCGAACTCCACGGCAAACCGACCGTCCGGCGTCGGCGGTTCCACGTTCGGCTTGGCGCCACTCGTGGGCGCCGGCGCGATCGCCGGCGGCACCACCACCGCCACGGCGGATCCATCACCGGCGGCAGGCGGCGTGACCGATGGCGGCGCGCCCGGCGCCGCGGGAGCCGTGGGAGCGACAGGCATCGCGGCCGGGGCGGACGCCACGGGACCGGAAGCCGGATTCACGGGAGCCGGCACGCCGGCGCCCGACGTGGCGCCTGGGGCCGACGGCGGCTCCGCCACCGGGCGGGAATCTGGGGCCGGCGGCAGCGCCGGTGGCACCGACGGCGGTACCGATTCGAGTCGCTTGCGCAGCAGCTCCTGTGGCCGCGGCCGGCTGTCGAACCATCCGAGCTGCCAGCCCACGAGCCCGACGATGACGCCGCTGAGGCCCAGGATCAGGAGCAGCCCCTTGACCCGATCGCGATAGCGGTACCGGCGCTCCCCCGTCGGCGCGGCACCGGCCACCTCCTCCATCGGCGCCTCGGCGGCGACCGGCTCCGGCTCCTCCGTTGCGGTGGCGTCCCTGCGGCCGGGCAGACGCGAGCGCAGGCTGTTCCACAGCCGCTGCACGCGGCCCGGCGTGGGCCCGGGCGCTTCCTCACCGTAGTAGTGCGTGTAGTAGTGGGTGTACGCGTACCCGGCGATCTCGGTCTGCACGTCGTTCAGCACCACGCCCCAGACGTTGGCCCGCGCGGCCTCCAGCTGCGTCTTGGCGCGCTTGAGCACGAGCCGGCCGACCTTGCCCGCCTGGTAGACGAGCACGACGCCGTCGACCTGGGCGCCGACGATCGCGGCGTCCGTCACCGGGAGCACGGGCGGCGTGTCGATGAGGACGATGTCGTATTCCTCCCGCACGTCGCGCAGGAAGGCGCTCATGGCGGGGGTGGACAGGAGCTCGGACGGGTTGGCGGGGACGGGACCGGACTCGATGAGGTGCAGGTTGTCGAGCCCGGGCGAGGCCATGATGTCTTCCATCTCGAACCGGCCCATCAGGATGTCGGCCACGGTCCGGATGCACTCCCGCCACTGCGCGTTGCCGACCAGGATGTCGGACAGGCCGGACTCGCGGTCGATGCCGAAGAAGCGGTGAATGCTCGGGCGTCTTAGATTCGCGCCCACCAGCAGCGTGCGCTGACCGTTCTGGGCCATCGTGATGGCGAGGTTGACGATGGTCGTCGTCTTGCCTTCCTGCAGGGTGGGGCTGGTGACGACGAGGATCTTGCCCGCGCGCTCCATCCGCATGAACTGGATGTTGGTGCGCAGCGTGCGGTACGCCTCCGCCACCGGCGACTTCGGATCGAAGTGGGTGATGAGCAGCGCGTGGCTCTGCAGGGCGTCCGGCTCGATCTCGGCGAGGGCGGGCCGGCGCTCGATGAGCCGCTGCATGGTCTCCCGCGCGTCGATGTGGGGCACGATGCCGAGCACGGGCACTTGCAGGTACGTCTCGACGTCCTCGATGGTGCCGATCGACGTGTCGAGCGTTTCCTGCACGAAGGCCATGACGAGGCCGAGCATGAGGCCGAGGAGCGCGCCCACCAGCACGGTGTTGAACGACTCGGCGCCCACCGGCGTCGTCGGCTCGCTGGCCGGGCGGATGATGATGACTTCCTCGACCGTCTCCGACTCCTTGATCAGCGCCTCCTGGTGGCGCGTCTTGAGGAGCGTGAGCAGATCGTCGTTGACCTTCGCGTTGCGCTGCAGCCGCTGGATGTTCAGCTCGACGGCGGGCATCTCCCGGTTCTGCTGGAGCAGCTCGCCCATCTGGCGCCCGAGGATCTCTTCACGGCTGCGCAGCGCGGCGATCTGCGCGCCGACCTCGCGCCGCATCTCGCGCCGGACGTCGCGCATTCGGTCCTCGATGGCCTGCAGCTTCGGGTGCTTGTCGGTCACTTCGAGGGCCAGGTTGTTGCGCTCGAGGAGCAGATCGACCTGGGTCGCTTGCAGGCGCTGCAGGGCCGGGTTGCCCCCGTCCACGAAGATGCGCTCGGCCGTGGAGGTGGGATCGGTGCGGGCCAGGCGCGCCTGGGTCTGCTCGAGCTCCTGGCGCTGCTGCCGCGTGCGCTCCATGTCCGTCCGGATCTGCGTGAAGACGTTCAACAGCACGGCCGACTCGGCGCCCGGCGAGATGATCCGGTTGGCCTCGCGGAACGCCCAGACCTCGTCCTCCGCCTGCTTGACCCGGCCTTCGACCTCTTTGAGCTGCGTCTCGATGAACTTGCGCGCCTCGGTGATGCGACCGTTCCGCGCCTGCCGGTTGTAGTCGCGGTACACCTCGGCCACGATGTTGGCGAGGTCGCGCGCCTCGCGCGGGTTGGTCGACGTCGCCGTCACCTCGAGGATGCTCGTGGTGCCCACCCGCTGGGTCTTGAGCTTGCCGGCGATGTTGTCGAGCATGGCCGCGTACGACTTCGACTCGCGGAGCGCCTCTCCCCGCGTGGTCTGGGGGAGCCGGCCCATCCGTCGCGCCACCTCTTCGAGGATCGGATAGCTCCGGATCAGGCTGGCCTGCGTCTCGATGGAATCGCCCCCGGAGTATTGAAGGACTTCCACGAGAAGACCCGCCAGCGTCGTCGATTGCTCGAACTTCACCGCCGAGGTCGCCTCGTAGACCGGAACCTTCTGCTTGGCGAACCAGAAGCTGAAGAGCGCGACGAGCACGGTCGCCGCGATGATGATGAACCGCCGGCGGCGGATGACCAGCCAGTAGTCGCGGAGGTTCATCTCGTACTGCGGCATCAGCGGGTCTCCACCACCGGACCGGTGATGTACAGGAACGGGGTCTCGGACAGATCGATCATCTTGGGCGTGGCCAGGCGGCCGCCCTTGCCGTCGCCGATCTCGATACGTGGCCGGAGTGGATGGTTACGGTTGACCGCGACCACGCTGCCGATCTCGCCGGTGTTGAGCTTCACCTGGGTACCCGGCGGAAACACGGAGATCTCGCTGAGCAGCGCCTTGATGAGCGCGGGCGCGAACGACTCGTGCTTGGACCGGACGATGTCGCGGATCGCCTCGTGCGGCCGCAGTCCAGGGCGTCCCGACGCCGGTATCGTGAGTCCGGTGTAGGTGTCGACGAGCCCCAGGATCTTCGCGTCGGGATGGATCGACGGTCCGGTCAAGCCCTGCGGAAAACCCTGACCCTGCTCGCGCTCGTGGTGCTGGAGCACCGCCTCCACGAGGGTGTCCGCCGGCGGGCCCCAGCGCTGGATGATCTCCGCGGCCAGCCGGGGGTGGGCGCGGTACTGCGTCTGCTCGGCCGCCGACAGCGTGTCGAGGCGGCCGAGGATGGCCGGGGGCACCTGCCACAGACCGACGTCGACCAGGCAGCCCGCCATGCCGAGCGGCACGAGCCGCTCCGGTTCATAGCCGACGTTGGCGCCGATCTGCACGGCGAGCACGCCGACACGCGCCTGGTGATAGGCCAGGTAGTCCGCGTGCGAGGGCGCCACCGGCTTGTTCGCGACCCAGAAGAGCTCCGCCGAATGGGCGAGCGACGCGACCACACGCTCGACGAGAGCGGTCAGCTCGGCCCACGGGAAGGACTCCGTCGTCTGCACTAGGTCCCGCACGCGCTCGAGGAACGCCTCGAGCTCGGTGAAGATCGTCTCCGCCGTCTCGGTGGTCCGTGGCGGCACCGGCGGCACCGGCCGCGCTGCCGCCGGTGACTCGCGCCGCGCGCCCGGCGAAGGCCGCGCATGCTCGGCCCCGGGGGCCGGCGCTGGCAGTGCCCCGAATCGCAGTCGCGGCGGCGCCGGTACCGGTGGCAACGGCGGGGTGCGCCGGGCCGCGTCGCCCGCCCGCTCCCGTGGCCGGGACTTGGGCGGCGACACCGGACGGGACGTCGTCGACGCAGGCCCAGGCGGCGAGGGCGGCGGCGCCTCCGCCGCCGGCGCCGATGGGGCCGCCGGGGTCGGCGGCACCGCCGGCGGCGCGGCCGGCGGCCCCCCGGGCTTGTCGGGCTCCGGCGGCAGGCCGCGCACGAGGTCGCTCATGCGCACCATCAGGACACGCCTACCATGTCCTTGATCACCTCGGCGATGATCTTCTCGTCCACCTCGCGAGCGCGCTTGGAGTAGCCCACGAGGAGGGCGATGTCGCAGAGGTTGTTGATCTCGCGCGGGGTGCCGCGGGTGAAGTCGAAGATCAGCTTGATCGCCTCGTCGGTGAAGATCTGGTTCGACTGACCCGCCATCTTCAGGCGGTGCGCGATGTAGCTGGCGGTGTGGGTATCGTCGAGGGTATTGAGGTGATAGCGGATCGCGATGCGCTGGTCGAGATGCTTGAGGCGGCGCACCTTCGGCGTGAGCTCGGGGGAGCCGATCAACATGATCGTGACCAGGAAGCGCTCGTCGGTCTGGAAGTTCATCAGCAGGCGCAGCTCCTCGAAGACCGCGTCGTCTTCGATGAGCTGGGCCTCGTCGACGATGACGACGGTGTCGCGCCCCGCCTGGTAGTTGCGGTAGAGGAGCTCGTTGATCCGGTGCAGCAGGTCGGACTTGTTCTGCTCCTCCGTCTCGATCCCGAGCTGGTAGAGGATCTCGCGCACGAAGTCGATGGCGGTCCAGCTCGGATTCGTCAGCAGGCCGATCTCGTAGCGCTCCGCCTCCAGCCGCTGGATGAGCGCGCGCGACAGCGTCGTCTTGCCGCAGCCGTACTCTCCCGTCAGCATCGCGCAGCCCTTGCGCTGGCGGACCGCGTACATCATCCGGACCAGCGCTTCCTCGTGTTCCGGGGAGAGGTAGAAGAACTTGGGGTTCGGCGAGTTGTCGAACGGCGCCTCGCTGAGACCCCAGTACGCTTCGTACATGCCGTCAGTTGCCGGTCGTCGTCGCCCCCAACCGTCCGCCGAAGAGCACGAACAGGCTGGTGTACGACGTGATGAAGCCGGTGATGGCCCCCGAGATCGCGACGTAGTCCTGGTACCAGCGGACGGACACCTCGGGCACCGTCATCACCGCGCCCGGCTCCAGCGGGGGCGCCTCCGCCATCTTGTAGCTGCGCCCGTCGCGGAAGGTGACCGTCGCGTTCTTGAAGCGGGCGCGGACGGTGGGGCCGCCGGCGAGGGCCAGATATTCGCGCGGGGTGAGCTCGGGCCGGAAGTCCACCGGACCCGGGGTGCGGACCTCGCCCAGGATGAAGACCTTGTCTTCGGCCGGCGGCAGCGTGAAGACGTCGCCGTTCTCGAGCAGGACGTTCTGCGTCTCGTCCTTGTCGACGTAGAGCCGCTGCAGGTCGATGGGAATACGCTGGCGCGGGCCGCTGGCGGCGCCGCGGTCCACGACGGCGAGACGCAGATCGGCGTAGGCGGCCGGCCCGCCGACCCGCGTCACCACGTCGCGCACGCGATCCCCCTGCGCGAGCTCGAGGCGTTGCAGGATCGTCTGCTTGCCCGCGATCTGCGTCTTGACGCTGTCGGCGGTGCCGTTGAAGGCGCCCCGCAGCTCGACGAGATCTTGCAGCTGCGTCACCGCGGGGACGAACAGCTGATCGCCCGGCTTCAACGCCACGTCGAGCGGCCGCGCCAGTGCGCCAAGGTCGACCGGCAGCGTCTCCCGCCGTCCGTCCGCGCTCAGTCGCGTCAGCCGCGCCTGGGAAGCGGCCGCCGTCTGCAGCAGGCCACCCGTGAGGTCGAGCACCTCCCTCAGCGAGCCCTGGGGACCGAACTCGTACTCGCCGGGCCGGCGCACCGCCCCCGCCAGCGTGATGGTCTCGCGCTTGGGCGGCACGTAGATCGTCATGCCCTCGCCCACGAGCGGATTCTGCGTGAGGTCGCCGCGCAGCTCGAAGCGCAGCAGATCGATCTCTTGGCTGGCTCCCGCGCCGCTGATCGTGATGCGACGCAGGCTGCCGCGGGGCGTGAGCCCGCCCGCTCCCTGGATGACGTCATGCACGCGCCGGGTGGCGGGCACCAGCACCGCGCCCGGCCGCTCCACCTCGCCCGCGACCGTGATTTCGAATGTCCGCGGCACCAGAACCGTCAACGTGAGGTCGACGAAGCGGAACAGCTCGCGCGCTCGGGCGCCAACCAGCCGGTGCGCGTCCAGCAACGTCAGACCCCCGATGGGAATGCTGCCGATCGGCGGGATGTTGATCCTGCCCTCGGCGTCGATCGCGACCTGCTGGCGCGTCACGTCGAGCCGTCCCGCGATCTGCACCTCGACGAGGTCGCCCGCGCCAAGGCGGTAGTCGGGCCCGGCAATGACTCGGTTGACGAACGGTGTCACCACGATAGGCTGACCGGGAACCCCGACACTCGGTGCCGACACTCCCGGGGTCGGAAGACTGGGGCCCGGCGCGACGGGCGCCGCAAAAGAGGGCGCCTGTCCTGGCGGCACGACCAGAGGCGCGGGCGCCGGGGCCGGCGCTTGAGCCGCCGACAAAGTCGGCGTCAGGAGGCAAATGACCAGAATTGCACAGAGCGCACGGCGCAAAATCTCGCGTCTCCTAAGGCGATGTGACGATGGCCAGGGCAAGTGTGATTGTCCCTTTTTCGTTCTCGGAGCGTCAAGGAAAAAGGCATTGTTTTGCCGAGTTTCCTTGACACTTTCCCTCTCGCGTCCGCTATCATCGGCGCGGAGGCTGACCGGAAACCGCTGACACCGCCATGACCCCCCGCACTGCACGCCTCGCCACCATTGGCGTCATCGTTTTCGCCTGCCTTGGCGCAGGGTTCTGGGCTCATGCGCTCTGGATCGGGCGGCCGACTCCGGCGCCGACGGGCAGTCCGTCCCCGATGATCACTGCCGATGCGCTCCAGGCCGCGTTCGTCGCCGTGGCCGAGCGCGTTCGACCCGCGGTCGTACACGTTGGCACCGTTCAGGTTGCCCGGCTGAGACGTCCGCCGGGTGACCAAGCGCCGCCGATCGAAGACCCGCTCCTGAAGGACTTCTTCGACCAGTTTTTCGGTCCCCGGGGACCGCGCCAGCGCGGGGAGTTCCATCAACCCGGCCTCGGCTCGGGCGTCATCATCGACAAGCGCGGCTACGTGCTGACGAATTTCCACGTCATCAAGGGCGCGGACGCCGTGACGCTACGGCTGTCGTCCAAACAGGAGTACCGGGGACGCATCGTCGGCACTGATCCGAAAACCGACCTGGCGATCGTTCGGTTCGACCCCGAAGCCCCACTCACGGTGGCGACCCTTGGCAACTCCGACGGCCTGCGCGTGGGTGAGTGGGCCATTGCCATCGGCAACCCGTTCGGGCTCGACCAGACCGTCACTGTCGGCGTGGTCAGCGCCACCGGCCGCGCCGACGTCGGAATCGCCAGCTACGAGAACTTCATCCAGACCGACGCCTCGATCAATCCGGGCAACTCGGGCGGGCCGCTCGTCAATCTGAGAGGCGAGGTGATCGGCATCAACACGGCGATCGTCGCGACCGGTCAGGGTATCGGCTTCGCCATTCCCGCCAACATGGTCAAGCGTGTGATGGGACAGCTCATCGACCGCGGCAAGGTGATCCGGGGCTGGCTCGGGGTCTCACTGCAGCCACTGACGCCCGAGCTCGCCCAGGCCCTGGGGCTCAAGTCGACTCAAGGCGCGGTCGTCGCGCGCGTCCAATCCGGCAGCCCGGCCGCGAGCATCGGGCTGCAGGCGAACGACGTCATCGTGAGCTTCGACGGCGCCCCGGTCGAGGACTACCACCACCTCCAGCGCCTTGCCGCAGACGCCGAGGTCGGAAGGTCGGTGAAGCTCGAGATCGTTCGCGACAAGGAACGCAAGACCGTCGACCTCAAGATCGCGGAAGCCCCCGACAGCCCCGGAGCGCCGAGCGCACCCCGCTAGCCTGGACTATTCGTGAACGCGCGACGCGTTCACGAATAGTCCAGGCTAGTGTCGAGGAGCGCCCCCGCTTTGCCGGGGCGCTACCAGGGGGGGGGGCCCTTTCGGGGCCCCCCACGTAAAATTACACCAAACCCCACAAACGCGGGGTCGGGGGGGTTTAGAAGGCGGGCGGCGGCACCCCCCC
>JBGPXN010000170.1:0-10066 GCA_041492755.1 Methylomirabilia bacterium
CGCCGGCGCCCCGCCCGCGCCGCCGGGGGGGGGGGGGGGGGGGGGGCGCGGGTTGGCCCGCCCCCCGGCGGGGGGGGGGGGGGGGGGGGGGCACTTTGGGGCCCCCCCCACGTAATCAATCGGCCATATCGGGGCCCCCCATGTACTCATCAGCCAAACGCGTCGAGGTTCCCGTCCGCTGCTCGGACGACGTCGCGGACGACGCGGCCGACGACCGCACGCGGGAAGCCGCGCCGAAGCAGATAGTCGCGAAGACGTGGAGCAACCCGCTCGGCGGAGCCGCGGGCGAGCGCTGGCAGCCGCTGACGAGCCACCCCCCGCGCGCGCTCCAGCATGGCATCGCCAGCGAGTGCGGCCACGGCCGCCTCCACCAGGGACGGCGCCACGCCCCGCACCCGGAGCTCGGCGCGCAGCCGCGACACCCCGTAGCCGCGGGCGGAGCGCACCGTGACCCAGTGGTGGGCGAACGCCGCGTCATCGAGGTGACCGCGGGCAGTGAGGTCGTCCACGACGGCGGTGGCGACGTCGACGGGTGCGCCGCGGCGCACGAGTCGGGCGAGGAGCTGGGCGCGCGTCCAGGGGCGGCGCGACAGCAGGTCGGCCGCGGCCAGCCGCGCGGCCGAGGCGTCGAGGGCACGGGCCGGGCGCGGACCAGCGCGACGACGGCGGGCTACGATTTGCGCGCGAAGGGGCTGGGCGCCGGGTTGGTCGGCGGCGCCTCGGCCTTCTTCTCCTTCGCTTTCTCGAACGTCATCTCGCCGGCCGAGAAGATGCCGCGCACCTTGAGATCGAAGTCGTCGGCGTTGGTGGTGGCATCGCGCGCGGTCTCGTAGGAGATGACGTTGTCGCGGTAGAGCTGGAGCAGGCACTGATCGAAGGTCTGCATGCCGTACTGCGACTGTCCCGCCGCGATGACGGATGGGATCTCGGCCGTGCGCTTGGCTTCGCGGATACAGTCCTTGATGATGCCGGTCCCCACCAGGACTTCGACGGCCGGCACCCGGCCCGTGCCGTTGAGACGGACCACGAGCCGTTGCGAAACAACGCCGACGATGACGGCGGCCAACTGATCGCGGATCTGCTGCTCCTGGTGCGGCGGGAAGGTGCCGATGATCCGGTTGACCGTCTCGCCCGCGTTCAGCGTGTGCAGGGTGGAGAACACCAGGTGTCCGGTCTCGGCCGCGTGGAGCGCGACCGCCATCGTCTCCGGATCGCGCATCTCTCCGACGAGAATGACGTCGGGATCCTCGCGAAGGGCCGCCCGCAGCGCCATGGCGAAGCTGGGCGTGTCGTGCCCGATCTCGCGCTGGCTGATCACGCTGTTGGCGTCGTCGTGGGTGAACTCGATCGGGTCTTCGATCGTGATGATGTGATCGTTCCGGTGGCGGTTGATGTGGTCGATCATCGCCGCCAGCGTGGTGGACTTTCCGGATCCGGTAATCCCGGTGACGAGAACCAGGCCGCGCCGCTCGCCGCAGAGCCTGGTGAGCACGGGCGGCAGGCCGAGCTCCTCGAACTGGGGCTTCTTGCTCGGAATGGCGCGCAGCACGGCGCGGATCTGGCCGAGAGCCAGGAACATGTTGACCCGGAAGCGGCCGAAGTTCGGCACGGAGTAGGCGCAGTCGACCTCCTTGCCATCCTTGAGCTGGTCGTACGAGCGCTCGGGCAGGATGCGCTCGGCGAGCTGGTCCATGAACTCGGCAGTAATCAGGCCGAGGTCCGGCTGGGGTGCCAGGCCGCCGTGGATGCGGAGCACCGGCGGCAGGCCCGGCTTGAGGTGCAGGTCGGACGCGCCGCGCTCGACGCCGGTGATCAGCAGCTTGTCCCAGTCCATCGTCCGCCCTCCTACTTCACCAAGACCGGTGCGCGCAGCCCGAGCGCCTCCCGGAGCTTGGCCTCGAGATCGCCCAGGACGACCTGGTTTTCTTGCAGCCACTTCTTGGCATTCTCGCGTCCCTGGCCGATTCGCTCGTTCTTGTACGAGTACCAGGTGCCCGACTTCTCGATGATCCCCTGCTCTACGCCGGCGTCGAGCACCGTCCCGGCCTTGGAGATGCCCTCGCCGTAGATCATGTCGAACTCGGCTTCGCGGAACGGTGGCGCCAGCTTGTTCTTGACCACCTTCGCCTTCGTGCGCACGCCGACCGACTCCGTGCCCTGCTTGATGACGTCTACGCGGCGCACGTCGATCCGCACCGACGCATAGAACTTGAGCGCGCGCCCGCCGGGCTGGGTTTCGGGGGATCCAAACATTACGCCTATCTTTTCGCGGATTTGGTTGATGAAGATCATCACCGCGCCGGAGCGCGAGATCGCCGCGGTGAGCTTGCGGAGCGCTTGCGACATGAGGCGCGCCTGCAATCCCGGCAGCGAGTCGCCCATGTCGCCGTCGAGCTCGGCGCGGGGCACGAGCGCGGCGACGGAGTCGACGACGATGACGTCGACGACGTTGGAGCGGATGAGCGTCTCGGCGATCTCGAGCGCCTGCTCGCCGGTGTCGGGCTGGGAGATCAGCAGCTCGTCGGTGTTGACGCCAAGCCGCTTGGCGTAGATTGCATCGAGCGCGTGCTCGGCGTCGATGAACGCCGCGATGCCGCCGAGGCGCTGGGCCTCGGCCACCACGTGCAGCGCGAGCGTCGTCTTGCCGGACGACTCCGGGCCGTAGATCTCGACGACGCGGCCGCGCGGCAACCCGCCGATGCCGAGCGCGGCATCGAGCGAGATGGCCCCGGTGGGGATCACGGCGATCTCCTCGAGCGCGCCGGCACCCAGTCGCATGACGGCGCCCTTGCCGAACTGCCGCTCGATCTGGGCGATTGCGAGGTCCAGGGCTTGCCGCCGGTCGCTCTTGGCCTCAGCCATCCGTGTCTCCTTCGCCGCAGTGAGGGTGGATTGCTCGCCGCGTGCGCCGCGTTTCGGCCATTCTAGGAGGGCGTCGAGACGGGCGTCAATGTCTGATGATGCAGACACCGCTGATACAGACACCGCTTTAGCGTAGCGGCCAGGCGGCGAGCTCCGTGTAGTGCGCCCCCCGCGGCGACAGATCGCTCCGCATGAGGCTGACGCGGGCGGCGCGGACCACGCCGAACGGCCGGCCCGCGCCGGCAGCGAGCGCGTCGGCGAGCGTGGCGTCACGGTGCGGCTCGCGCACCCGGCCGAGCGTGATGTGCGCGGTGAGCGGACGGTCTTCGCGCGCGAACCCGAGCGGAGCGAGCACGTCGTCCACGCGGCCCGCCAGTCCCGCGACGGCGATGGCGCCGCTCCGGGCTCCCGCCCAGACCACGCGCGGCCGCGTCGGGGACGGGAACGCGCCGAGACCGTGCACGGTCACGTCGAAGGCGTCGGCCTCGGCGGCGACGGCCGCGAGCGCCGAGCCGATGGCATCCACCTGGGTCATGGCGACATGGCCCAGAAACTTCAGCGTGAGATGCAGGTTCTCGGCCGCGATCCAGCTCACGGCGGGAGCCTGGGAGCGCAGGCGGCCGATCTCGGCGGTGAGGGCTTGACGAACGGCGTCGTTGAGCCGCAGCGCGACGAAGCTCCGGAGGGTGCCTATCGCGATCCTTCCAGCGGCGGGCTCTCCTCCAGCCGACGCCGTAGCATATCCAGTGCCATCTGCGACGACTGCCACTTCACGGACGCGCGGTCGCCGGTGAAATGGAAGTGCCTGCTCTCCACCCGGTCGCGCACCGCGACGCCGATGAACACGGTCCCGACGGGCTTGGTCGGTGTGCCGCCATCCGGCCCGGCAATCCCCGTGACGGCAAGCCCGCAGTCGGCCCCACTGATACGAAGGACGCCGCGCACCATCGCCTCGGCGCACGGCGCGCTCACGGCACCGTGCTCGTGCAAGATTGCGTCCGGCACCCCGAGCATCTCCTGCTTGGCGCGGTTCGAGTAGACCATCACGCCGCGCTCAAAGTAGGCGGACGATCCCGGGATGTTCGTCAGACGGTGACCAAGGAGGCCGCCGGTGCACGACTCCGCGACCGCGACCGTCAGGCCGCGGGCGCGTAACAGATCGCCCACGGCCCGCTCGAGCGATGGGTCGTCCCTCATGGCCAGGCGAGCACGGCGCGCGACAGGGCCAGGATGGCCGCCGCGTACAGGCCGGCGATCAGGTCGTCCACCATGATCCCGACGCCGCCGGGGATCTCCTGGCTTCCCCGGGCGGGTGGCGGTTTGACGACGTCGAAGATGCGAAAGAGGACGAAACCGGCGAGCAGCACCGCCGGCGTGCGCGGAAAGAACATCACCGAGAGCGTCATCCCCGCCACCTCGTCGACCACGATCGCCCCCGGATCCTTGCCGCCAAGCCGTCGCTCCGCGCGGTCCGCCGCCCACACGCCCACGGCGGTCACCAGGACGAAGAACACCACGAGGCCGGCACGATCACCGGGCAAGAACCAGATCACGCCGAGCGCCACCGCGCTTCCTACGGTGCCCGGTGCCACCGGCGACCGCCCCGCGCCGCCGACCGTCGCGATGGCGACGGCGACGCGGTCGGCGAGCGAGCCGCGCCCGACGCCGGTGGCGCGCTCAGGCGCGCTCGCCGACGAGCTCGTACCCCTCGACCTCGGCGATGCGGGCGCGGGCGAAGCGACCCGGCTCGAACGCGCCGCGCAGATAGACGACGCCGTCGATCTCCGGGGCCTGTCCGGCGAGTCGCGCTTCCCACGTGAAGGCAGGATCCTCGCTGGCCCCATCCACGAGCACGTCCTGCACCGTCCCGATCAGCGCCTTGTGCCGCTCCCAGGCGATCCCGTCCTGGAGCTCCTGGACGGAGGCCGCCCGCTCGGCCGCCGTGTCCGACGGCACTTGATCGGCAAACTCCGGCGACGGCGTGCCTTCCTCCGGCGAGTACGTGAACACGCCGAGCCGGTCGAAGCGGACGTCGTCGACGAACTCGAGTAGGTTCTGGAACGCGGCTTCGGATTCACCGGGAAAGCCGACGAGCACGGTCGTCCGCACGGTCAGCCCGGGAATGGCGTCGCGGAACCGAGCGACGACGTCCTTCATCCGCCGCGCGGTCACCGCCCGGCGCATCGCGCGCAGGATGCCATCGTCCCCGTGCTGCACCGGCAGATCGAGATAGGGCACGACGCGGGCGCGCGCCCAGGTGGCGATGAGGCGGTCGTTGACGTGGGCGGGATGGAGATACATCGGCCGGATCCAGGGCATGCGCGTGTCGCCGAGTGCCAGCAGCAGCTCGCCGATGTCCCCGTTGTCCGGCAGGTCACGCCCGTAGGCGAGCGTGTCCTGCGAGACCAGGATCGCCTCCTGGAGGCCACGCCGGGCGAGGTTCTCCACCTCGGCCACGACGTCGCGGAGCGGGCGGCTGCGATGACGGCCGCGGAATTGTGGAATAGCGCAGAACGTGCAGCCCATGTCGCAGCCCTCGGCGATCTTCACGTACGCGTACGGCACGCGGGTGCTCACCAGCCGTGGCGTCGTCGCGTCGTAGAGATAGCCAGGCGGCGCCGACGTCGCCCAGTCGTGGCGGCCGGAGGCCTGGCGCACGAGGTCGACGATGCGCGGCAGCTCGGCGGTGCCGAGGATGCCGTCGATCTCGGGCATCTCACGCAGGATCTCGCCGCCGTAGCGCTGGGTGAGGCAGCCGGTGACGATGAGGGCGCGGGCGCGGCCCGATTCCTTGAGCTGGGCCAGCTCCAGAATCGTGCGCACCGACTCTTCGCGCGCGCGATCGATGAAGGCGCAGGTGTTCACCACCAGGCACTCCGCGTCCTCGGCGCGGTCGGCGATCGCGAAGCCGGCCTCGGTCAACATGCCGAGCATGAGCTCGGAGTCGACCTGGTTCTTCGGGCATCCGAGAGTCGTGAGATGGACCTTCATGATGGACGCATCAGTATACCGTGCGGCCGCACGAGCGCGTCATCGGCACGCTGATCTTCGTCGCGTGGTTTTCGAAGGGCCTGCGCGTGCTCGACATCGCCGACCCGTACCATTTCCGCGAGATCGGCCACTACGAGCCGGGGCCAGCGGCCGGCAGCAGGCGTCCCGTCTCCAACGACGTCTGGGTCGACGACCGTGGCCTCGTGTACTTGATCGACCGCGACGGCGGGCTCGACATCCTGGAATGGCGCCCCTAGACCGCCGGTCGGCGAACCACCGTTGCGGACGGCGCCCCCAGCCGACCGATCACGACATGAAGTCTTGCAGGCGCCGGTAGAGCGCGGCGCCGGCCCCGCCGGGAAGGAGCAACAAGAGGAGACGCGTGACGATCGCCGGCTGCCACCAGCAATGACGGAGCGACTGCAGATAGTGGCGACGGGCATACCGAACCTCGCCCCGCTCGAAGTGTTCGCCGGCGATCCAGGCGTGGGCCTTGGCCAGCCCGCGATCGATCATGCGCCTGGTGGGTTCGGTATCGCCGCCCTCGATCTCGGTGACTGGGACCGCCATGTGGCGGACGACGGCCGCCGCGTGGATTTGGGACGGGCTGGCCCTGCGTGGGCCAAATCCCGATGCTCTGCGGAGACGAACCGCACTGGACCGTCTCGACCGCAATCGCGCGCAAAGAGCGGCATCGGTCCTGACGACCTCCAGGCTCGTCACGCTCTCCATGCGTAGGCGCGGCTCAGTGCCGGTGGTGCCCCAACCTCTCGGTTCCGTTTGCATGCCCTCTTCACACGTCGAGTCGTGGCGCTGAGGCTTCGGCAGGGTGGGGCCCATCGGACCCCGTACCAGCCATCATCCCGAGGATGCGCTTGCGCGCTGCCCGGTCAACGGCAGGCGGAGTGTAGCAAGAGTCGTGCACGTCGTTGGGACGGCAACGAAGCCTTCGCGCGGAGAGCTGACCGAACGGGAACGGCCCCGGTTTGTCGTGCGAAGTGCCGAGCTATCGAGGTCTTGACCATCCGGCGCCGGAGAGCGCAGGCCACCTGCTCGATGGCTTCGATATGCACGTGCCCGGTTCCGCTATGCAAACGGCTTGCGCAGGGTCGGCGCCAATTCTGGGCCGAAAACGGTCTAAACGGCGCGGGCTTCGCGCGCCCCAGGGTTGGCATCGGCCGTGCTCTTCTGCTCCGGCGGTTCGCGATCGGGAGTCACCGGCGCGAGAACGGAGGACGCATTTTATGTGCGGTATTGTGGGGTACGTTGGTCAACGGGAGGCGACGTCTTTGATTCTGGACGGCCTCCGACGGCTCGAATATCGGGGCTATGACTCGGCCGGCTTGGCCGTCGTGAACGGTGACGGCATCGAGGTGCGGCGCCGCCCCGGCAAGCTTTCGGCGCTCGAGATGGTCGTCCAAAACCACCCCACCTCCGGGACCACCGGACTCGGCCATACGCGGTGGGCGACTCACGGCCGGCCGTCGGAGCAGAATGCTCATCCACATGCCGACTGCAGCCGGTCGCTCGTCGTGGTTCACAACGGGATCATCGAGAACTACTCGGGCCTCAAAGACCGGCTGCTGGCGGCCGGCCACCACTTTTCGTCGGAGACCGACACCGAGGTCATCGCGCATCTCATCGAAAGCTACTTCAAAGGAGATCTTCTGGCCGCGGTGCGAGCGGCCCTCCGCGACGTGCGCGGCGCCTACGCGGTCGGCGTCCTCTCGGCGCACCAGCCCCACACGCTGATCGCGGCCAAGCACGGGGCCGGAGCCGTCGTCATCGGTCTGGGCGAGGGAGAGACGTACCTGGCGTCCGACGTTGCGGCCCTGTTGCCCCACACGCGTGACGTCGTCGTGCTCGAGGACGACGAAATCGCGGTGCTCACCCCCGGCGAGTGCCGGATCAGCAGCCTCGACGGCGGCACCGTCGAGCGCACTCCGTCGCGCATCGAATGGAACCCGGAGGCGGTGGACAAGGCCGGCTTCGCCCACTTCATGCTCAAGGAAATCCACGAACAGCCACGGGCGGTGCGCGACACCATCGACGGACGACTCGACGACAAGCAGGGCAGTGCCTTGCTGCCTGACGCCCGGCTCGATCCCAGGCTGGTCGAGCGCCTGCGCCGCGTGGTCCTGGTCGCCTGCGGCACCTCCTATCACGCGGCTCTGGTGGGGCGGTACATGTTCGAGAAGCTGGCCGGGCTGCCGGCCGAGGTCGATCTCGCGTCCGAGTTCCGTTACCGCCCGCTCTTCCTCGGACCGGACACGCTCGTCATCGCCGTCTCGCAATCCGGCGAGACGGCCGACACCCTGGGGGCGGTCGCGACCGCCCGCGCCGCCGGGGCGTCCGTCCTCGGTATCACGAACGTCGTCGGATCCGCGCTCGCGCGGGAGTCGAGCGGCGTGCTCTACACGAAGGCGGGCCCGGAGATCGGCGTGGCCTCCACCAAGACGTTCACCTCGACGGTGGTGGCCTGCTACCTCGCCGCGCTGGCCCTCGGTCGGCTGCGCGGATATCTGTCGGTCGTCGATGGGTGGAAGCTCATCGACTCGCTCCTCGAGGTCCCGGACCTCATGAAGGAGACGGTCCAGAGGAACGACGCCGTGCGCGAAGTCGCGCAGGCTCTGGTCAACGCGCCGAGCTTCCTCTATCTGGGTCGAGGCGTCCAGCATCCGGTCGCCCTCGAGGGCGCCCTGAAGCTCAAGGAGCTCTCGTACATCCACGCGGAAGGGTACGCCGCCGGCGAGATGAAGCACGGTCCCATCGCGCTCATCGACGGGAACATGCCCGTCGTTGCCATCGCCTTGCGGGATGCGTCGTACGACCGGATGGTGTCGAACATCGAAGAGGTCCGCGCCCGGGAAGGACAGGTGATCGCGGTGTGTCACGACGGGGATGCCGAGATCGCGCGGCGGGCGCGCTACGTCCTGCCCGTCCCTCCCTGCATCGACCTCCTGGCCCCGCTGCTGAGCGTGTTGCCTCTCCAGCTCCTCGCCTACGAGATCGCCGCGCTGCGGAAGTGCGACATCGACCAGCCTCGAAACCTCGCCAAGAGCGTCACCGTCGAGTGAGGACAGCCTTCGGCTGGACGCCGTCGACGCCGCTCGACGTGGGGTTGGGCCGGACGCTCACCGAGCTCGCACGCTCCCTCGGCCGAGAAGCAACGCGAACGCTGACGGCCGGATGAGCGCGAGACTCAGAGGGTGTGAGGAAATTCGAGGCGCGCCACGGGGGGTCGAGGGGCACCACGGCTTTGCCGCGGTGCCCCGAGCGTGGGGGGGTATGGGGGGCCATGTCGGGGCCCCCCATGTACTCAGTGGAGTCGAATCGGATAGCTGGCCTCCAACTCGATCGAGATGATGTCCCGCGTGACGTCCTGCTGTCGGGTGGCCCGTTGCAGGCTGAAGCGGTAGCGTCCGACCGCGTTGATGTATCGCGTGAGTTGATAGGTCGCGCTCGCCTCGACCGCGGTGCCGCGAGTCTTGGTTGTGCCGAGGGTCGCCTCGCTGGTGGTCGAGGTGAGGGCCAGCAGGAGGGAGCGTTGAGGTCGATAGGTCGTGGTGGTCGTCAAGCTTTGCGTCTCGGCGAGCCCTTGCTGACCGGCAAACGCCCGCTGAGTCCGGGTGTAGGCGATGATCCAATCGCCGTTCCGCAGCCGATGCGACAGCAAGGCTCGCGCCTCGACGTCGAGACCGTCATCGCTCAAGCGCGGCCCCGCCTCGAGGCTGGCCGTCCACGTCTGGGATAGCCGCCGCGTCCAGGCTCCGGTGATCGCATGACTCGTCGAGACCTGTCCGTCGCTAGTCGAGACCTGGCCGGCGCTAGTCGACACCTGGCCGGGGCCCGTCGAGACCTGGCCGGCGCCATCGGTATAGCGGAGACTGTACGCTGCGGACAATGTATCGACCTTGGTGGGTGCGCCGCTGATACGGAGGCTCGCCTCTTGGGCAACGGTGACGACGTTGAAGCCCTCCACGCGTGTGACGCTGTAGCTCATGCTGCCGTCGAGCCCTCGCGCGAACCGGTAGCCCAGGGCCGCCGAGACGCCCAGGCTGGTCGTCGTGCTCCGGCCCTGCTCGATGGCCAGGTCGGGATTCAGCTCCTGCGGCGTCTCGGTCAGGTCGAAGCTCCCGCCGAGCCGAAGCGTCAGGCGGCGCTCGAAGTTGTACTGGAAGTCCACCGCGGCATGAGCGCTGGCGAGCTTCTC
>JBGPXN010000177.1:0-9559 GCA_041492755.1 Methylomirabilia bacterium
ATCCCGAGCTGGGGCAACATCATGGCCGAGGGGCGCGCCTACGTGCAGCTCGGCGTCTGGATCATCCTCTTCCCGGGACTGTTCCTGATGCTGACCGTGCTCTCGATCAACCTCATCGGCGACGGCCTGCGCGACCTGCTCAAGGTGTGACACGGGCCGGTGGCAGGCCGGCCCCCGCGCTCCGAGAGGACCATGCGCGGGCGCCGGTTACCACCGGAACCCGATGCGCGCACCGTACGTCGTGAAGTCGTCGTTGTCGCCGGTGACGAAGTTGTGCCGGACCTCGGCGCCGACGAAGAACCGGTCGGTGAGCAGGTAGTCGAGGCCGGCGCCGAAGGCGGCGCTGGCCCGCACCGTGCCCTCGCCGCGGGGAACGTCTCGCGCCCTCAGCTCCGGCGGAATCGGTGCGATGCCGCAAACGAAATCTCCACCCCCGAGCGTCGCGCCCTTGGTCTGGCACAGGAACACATTGAAGCCGGCGCCGGCGGAGACGAACGGCTGCAGCCGGCCAAGACTCTCGATGCGGTACTTGAACCCGAACAGAACCTCGAGCGTCGTGATCTCGAGGGTCGTGCTCGTCACGGCGGCCACGGGGGCGCCGACCGCGGTGAGGGGGGACGTCGAGCGGACGCTGCCCTCGGTCTTGCTGTAACCGATCATGATCTCGCCCAGCAACGTTTGCCCGAAGAGGGGATCGGTGCGCAGCAGCGGGACACCGAGTGAGCCGGCGATGGCGAAGTCGCTGTCGGTCCCGAAGGGCCCGGTGTTGCCACCGAGGATCAGGGTGAACTCGCCGCCGAGCGGCTCGTTGCCGGCGGCCCATCCCGGCCCGGTGAGCATGGTGACGGGGAGCAGAGCCAGCAGGGCGAACGTGAATGCGCGCATGGTCATGGGCGGCTCCTTTTTTGTCGTGGAAGGGTCACGGTAGTGACGCGGCGGGCCGCGCCGGAGGGAGGGGCGCGTGGCGAGGATCTGCCGAGTTCGCGGGCGCCGTCCTGCCGCCACCAGAGCGCGTGAGGATGGCCGAATCCCCCTTTCGGGGAACCGCCCGGCTGCACGTGATGTGCCACGGCCAGCGGCCCGGCGAGATGTCGAATTCAAAGACATCGCTGGGGCCACTGGCCTACGCGACTGGGGAGCAGACGCCCCGCATGGGGCGCAGTTGCCTCGGCATCGGCCCTCGCGGCCGAAGACTCCTGCGGCGGCAACAGCGATTAGCCAGGAATCAGCGACCCTGAGGCCGGGCTCGTCTCCATACCCAGATGCTGATCGGGGCCGCGCACCTGCCCTCGGTGTGGACGTTCACCGGCCGAGACTCAGCCCGAGGTCGTTCGCCACGCGCTCGATCCGTTCGAGGAGGCGGGGCGCGGGCATCCGCCGGAGATCATCAGCGTCTTCCTGATTCCGGGGACCTACTACGCGGCCGTACGGTTCCCCGCGTCCGACGGCGCCCGTCACATCACGGGCGCCACCCTCGACGTCAACGGCGGCTACGTGATGGTGTGACCGCGACGGCGGCGGCGCTCAGATCTCAGCCTCGAGGTACCGGCCCACGCTCGTCAGGTAGCGCTCCAGATCGCCCAGATCCTCGCGGATGACCCGATGCACTTCGCCGTCGTCCACTCGCGCATAGAGGTGGACGAGCAGGTTCCGGAACCGCGCCATCCGCATCAGTCGCGTGCGGAGGTTTTGGTCGACGACGCCGATCTCGGCCATGATCGCCATGCAATCGGCGTAGTCCTCCGGGCTTCGCGCGCTACGTCGGGCGGCCAGGTGATTGCAGATGTCCAGTGCCGCCTCGGTGGCGACAATCAGCAGGTACTTCGCGCTATTGGTCGCCCGCGGATCGGCCACGAACAGCTCCCGTGGAGGCTGCCCCAGCTCGCGCAATTGCCGGACGGCGTCCCGGAGGTGCCCCGCCAACTCGCGGAGCCGGTCCGTGTTCACTTCACTCACTGAGCGCCTCGCGCAGGTATTGCCGGGCGAACGGCTGGAAGTCGAGGTAGTCGTCCCACGTCCGCGCGCGCAGCTCGTCCAGGAAGGTCTCGTCGCGCACCACCAGCGCGCGCCCCTGAAGGGCGTGGTAACGGAACGCCAGCGGTGCGTCGTTGAGCACGCGCACGTCGATCGGGCACCCCAGCTGAAGGTGAAGGTGCACCGAGAGATCGAGGGCGTATCGGAAGCGTTCGCCCCGCGAAAACGGACCCGGGTCAAGCCACACCGCCACGTCGACGTCACGGTACGGCCCGCCTTGCGGGAACGATCCGTGTAGCAGGGCCAGCACGATCTCGGGTCGTGCCTCGAGCTCGTGCTGCAGGCGCCCGACGATCGGCTCGCGATCCCGTTCCGATCGAATCATCGCCCGAGTCTAGCACCGGCACCGACGCGTGGAGCGGCCGCCGGACCCGTCGTGTTCACGTGACAGATCAGCTCAGGCAAGCCGCGTTTCGTGCTCGATCTCGATCTGGGTCAGGCGGAAGGTGTCGACGCCATAGTCGGCGAGCTTGACGAGGAAGAGTGCGCGCGGGATTCCGGCGAGAACGGCGGCGGCACCGGAGGAGAGACGTCCAAGCTCGTAGAGCTTGATGGCGGCCGCGAGACGCAGTTCCGAGGCGAGTTGCTCCGGAGTGACTTTGAGGGCGGCCAGCGTTTCGTCGGGAACGTGAAGCCTGATCTCACTCATCCTGACGGCAGGATACGTCAAGCGATTCGTGTGCCTGTCGACTACCGCCGCGTCAGCTCCTCCCGCAGCCGCGCGGTAACGATCGCCTCGTCTCCCGGCTGGAGGTTGATCGGATCGACGGCGATCTCGTCGGTGTACCCGCCCTGGTGGGCGCCTTGCTGCACGTAGATGTGCGGCTCGCCCTGGGCCAGCGCGACCTGCACGGCGTGGCCCGACGGACCCGTCCAGTCCGGCGTGAAGTACACGACGGCGTGAGGGATGACGCGATTGACCGCGTCGTGCTCGACGATCGCGCGCAGGCCGGGGATGTCGGCCACCGCCTCGACGATGATCGTGCAGACGTCGGTGTAGCGCTTCATCTCCGCCGCCTCGTCCTCGGCCATGAACAGCTCGAGCGCGGTCACCAGGCCGGCGACCTCCTCCTTGGAGGTCTTGGCCGCCCGGCCGACGGCCTGGTTGGGGCTGGCGTTGAGCGCGGCGGCGCGCACGAGGTCGCGCCGCCCGACCAGGAAACCGGTGGACTGCGGGCCCCGGATGCCCTTGCCGCCGCTGAAGCTGACGAGATCGGCGCCGAGGCGGAGGAATTTCGTGAGGTTCTCGCGGGGCGGCAGCATCGAGGCGGCATCCACGATGACGGGCACGCCACGGCGATGGGCGCTGGCGATCACCTGCAGCAGGGACAGGATGCCGGGCGGGCTGGTGAAGGGCGAGATCAGGTAAGCAACGGCCGCCGTCCGATCGGTGATGGCGTCCTCCAGCTCGAAGGGCTGGGTGCGTCGCGCCAGGCCGATCTCGACGAGGACAGCGCCCGCGACGCGGTAGGCCTGGTCGTAGGCAAACCGGTGCGCGCGCTGGATGACGATCTCGTTGCGCATCCCCCGCGTGTCGGGCAGGCGGGTGATCCGGGCGGGGTCGTCGCCCGCGATGCACGCCGCCGCCTGGAGGATCAGGCCCGAGCTGGCGCCAGCGGTGATGAACGCCGCCTCGGCGCCCAGCATGCGGGCGATGGCCGCGCCCGCGGCCTCGTTGAGCTCGTCCATGTTCACGAGCGCCTGCGACGCCTCGCGCATAGCCTCCAGCGCTTCCGGCCGCAGCAGCGAGCCGCCATAGCGGGTGGTCGTTCCCGAACCGTGGATGACCGGGCGGACGCCGAGTCGCTGGTAGATGGCGGGAACGGGCTTCGATGCCGGCACGGGCTCCTCCCCGAAGGCGGTCACGCCAGCCCTTCGTCCTTCATCGCGCGGATCGCGGCCTCGAAGGCGGTGAAGGTTTCGTCGAGGACGTCGTCGGTGTGGCACGTGCTCACCAGCGCGCGGGCGCCGTTGAAGTCCACGCCGTTCAGGACGAGCGCCTGCCGCAGCGCCCGGCTTCGATCGGGGTCCTTGGCGTCCAGGCGCCGCCAGTCCACGTCGGCGACGGACTGGTCCGCGCCATCACGGGGCGGGGCGTCCGCCCCGAAGAAGATCTTCCAGTCGCTCGAAGCGCCATAGATCTTCCAGGCGACCTTCTCCCGCGCCAGGATCTCGTTCATCCCGTGGCGCAGCCTGGCCGCCTGCTGATCGGCGAGGCGAATGGCCTGTCCGTCGGCCACGGCGCTCAGCATGGCCACGCCGGCCGCCGCCGACAGCGGGTTGGCGTTGAACGTCCCGGCGTGCGCGATCTTCGTGCGACGGTTCTCGCGCGGGTCGGGCTTGGTGGCCAGGTACGCCAGCACGTCCTCGCGCCCCACGACGGCACCGCCCGGCAGCCCGCCGGCCAGGATCTTCGCGAGCGTGGTCAGGTCGGGCCGCACGCCGAGCTTCTCCTGTGCTCCACCGGGAGCGATCCGAAACCCGGTGACGACCTCGTCGAAGATGAGCAGCACGCCGGCGCGGCGCGTCTCCTCGCGTAACGCCGTGACGAACCAGGCCGGCGCGGGTACGGCCCCGAAGTGGCCGCCCGTGGGCTCGATGATGACGGCGGCCACGTCGCCCTTCGCCAGGCGCTCGCGCACGGCGGCGAGGTCGTTCGGCGGCAGCACGGAAACGAGAGCCACGACCTCGGGAAGCTGCCCCGCCTCGGGCTCGGCCTCGTAGGGCGGGCGCACGCCGATCTCGAGGCCCTCGTGCCAGCCGTGGAAGTGGCCCGCGAACTTGACGACGTGACGCTTGCCCGTGAAGGCCCGGGCCAGACGCACGGCCAGGTGCGTCGCCTCGGTGCCGGAGGCGGTGAACCGCACGCGCTCCGCGCTGGGCAGCAGCCGGCACACCCATTCGCCCCACTCGACCTCCAGTGCGTGGCTGGCGCCATAGTGGGTGCCCTTCAACGCCTGTTCGCGAACGGCGTCGCGGACCACGGGCGGGTTGTGACCGAAAAGCAGGGCGCCATGCCCCATCCAGTAGTCCACGTACCGGTGGCCGTCCACGTCCCACTTGCATGCGCCCTCCGCGCGATCGACGTAGAGCGGAAAGGGCTGCATGCGGCGGTTGTCGTGGGTGACGGCGTCCGGGAAGAGACGCCGCGCGCGCTCGAACAAGGCGCGCGAGGCGGGCAGAGCGTCGGTGTAAGCGTCCTGAAGCTTGGGCGAGGTGGTGAGACGGGCCATGGAGACGTGCCTCCCTGGAGTCGAGAAACGACGCGCTACGTTACGCCGGCCACCCGACGCGGTCAACGAACGCGCCGCCGCCGGATCCAGGCGCTCGCGCCTTCGTGCCCGTTGCCCTGCCGTGGCGCCGGTGACTGTTCCTTGCTATTCTCCCGCCACGTTGCACACCTCACCACGCACCGTGTCGCGCCGGAGCGTTCTGAAAGCTGCCGTCGGCTTCGGTCTCGCCTTACCCTCGATCGACCTCGCGGCGCTCCACGCCGCTGCGCGCGCGCAGGCTGATCCCAGGACGACGCGCCCACAAGAACACGATCGACTGGTCTTCGCGCCGAGCCATCGAAACCCGGATTCAACCCCGGACATGGTCACGCGGGCTCGGCTCCCGCTGGGAGGTCCGGCGGCGACGGCGTATCCGATGGATCCGGCGACGAAGACGGTGCGCGATGGGTCACGGCTGAACCAGGTGATGTTGATCCGCCTCGATCCGGGCGATCTGGCCGAAGAGACGCGCCGGCGAGCCGCCGGCGGCATCGTCGCGTACTCGGCGGTCTGCACGCACACGGGATGCGACACGTGGGACTGGCACGCCCAGACGAGAACGATCAAGTGTCCGTGTCACTTCTCGGTCTTCGACGTGAAGGATGCCGCTCGGGTCCTCGACGGTCCGGCGCCACGGCGGCTGCCGGCGCTGCCGATCAGGCTCGTCGACGGCATCGTGACGGTGGCGGGTGGGTTCGTGGGTCGTCCTGGCTTCCAACAAGGGGGTGGATGATGAGATCACTGAGAACGCTGCTGCTCGTTGGCATCGCGATCGTCGTCGGCGCGGCGCCGACGACGCTGACCGCCCAGAGCGGCGTGAGCTACGCGCCCGTCACGGACGCACGGCTCGTCAACCCGGAGCCACAGAACTGGCTCATGTACCGGGGCAACTACGCCGGCTGGGGCTACAGTCCGCTCGATCAGATCACGGCCAGGAACGTCAAGAAGCTCCGGCCGGTGTGGACGCTCTCGAGCGGCGTGACCGAGGGACACCAGGCGCCGCCGATCGTGAACAACGGCATCATGTTCATCACCACGCCGCAGCAGCAAGTCCTCGCCCTGAACGCCAAGACCGGCGACATCCTCTGGCGGTACAAGAAGCAACTGCCGGAAGATCTCTTGCAGCTTCATCCGACCAATCGCGGCGTCGCTCTCTACGAGGAGAAGGTCTATCTCGCCACCGTCGACGCCCGCCTCGTCGCCCTCGACGCCGCCACCGGCAAGGTGGTCTGGGACAAGCCGGTCGAGGACTGGAAGAAGGGCTACTACATGACCCTGGCCCCGTTGATCGCGAAGGGCAGGGTCATCGTCGGCACCTCGGGCGGCGAGCTCGGCGTGCGCGCGTTCATCGCGGCCTTCGACGCCCGCAGCGGCGAGCAGCTCTGGAAGACGTTCACGATTCCCGCGCCCGGCGAGCCCGGGTCCGAGACCTGGAGCGGCGACGCGTGGAAAACGGGAGGCGCCTCGGTGTGGCTCACCGGGCACTACGACCCCCAGCTCGACCTCACGTACTGGGGCACGGGCAACGCCGCGCCGTGGCCGGGCGAGCTCCATCCCGGCGACAACCTCTACTCCAGCTCCGTCGTGGCACTCGACGTGGCCACCGGCAAGATCAAGGGCTATCACCAGTACCACCACAACGACTCCTGGGACTGGGACGAGGTCTCCGCGCCGCTCCTGATCGACGTCAAGCGGGGCGGGCGCACGATCAAGAGCCTCGTGCATCCCGCCCGCAACGGGTATCTCTGGCTGCTCGAGCGTCGGGCCGACGGCATCGGCTTCGTCGCCGCCACACCGTTCGTCCGGCAGGAAGTCTTCAAGAGCATCGATCCGAAGACGGGACGCCCCACCTACGATCCCGAGAAGATCCCGGCGCTGGGCCGAGCGGTCACCTTCTGCCCCGGGCTCTGGGGCGGCAAGGACTGGCCGCCCGCCGCCTACAACCCCAAGACCGGCCTCGTGTACGTTCCCGCCAACGAGAACCTGTGCAGCACGCTCGTCGGCAAAGCGGAGGAGTACGAGCCGGGCAAGCTCTTCCTCGGCGTCGACCGCCCGAAGAGCAGCATGAGCATGCGCGCGGGGGCGACCCACATCGGCGAGCTCCAGGCGTGGGACATGAACACGGGACAGAAGGCGTGGACGCACAAGTTCCAGTGGCAGAACTGGGGACCGGTCTTGACCACGGGCGGCGGACTCGTCTTCCTCGGCGGCACCAACGACCGGAAGTTCCGGGCCTTCGACGCGAAGAGCGGCGCCGCGCTGTGGGAGTTCAAGACCAACTCCGGCGTCACCGGCGTCCCCACCTCGTTCTCCGTCGACGGGGTGCAGTACATCGCCGTGCAGTCGGGCTGGGGCGTCGATGCGCAGCGGATGCAGGGGAGGCTCGATACGCACCTCGGCATCAAGACCGACGTGCCGCAGGGCGGCGTCCTCTGGGTCTTCGCGCTGCGGGACTAGGAATTCCAGACCTGCTCCGGCATCAACGCCCGGCCGATGACGTTCACGCACAGGGGCCGGCAGCACGTCGCGGTGCTGTCCGGCCCCGGCGGCGCGGTGGGCGCAGGTGATGAGTCAGACCGCCCGATGACCATCGCGATTCGCTCCCGGCTGGTGGCCTGGGCGTTCGTGGCGGCGTCCCTGGCGACCGCGCTCGTGGCGGCGCACGGTCCGGCCAGCGCCGAGCTCCGCGTCTTCGTCACCAACGAGAAGTCGGACAACGTCACCGTGATCCAGGCCGCGACCGGGAAGGTCCTCGCCACGATCCCCGTCGAGAAGCGCCCCCGGGGCGTGACGATGAGCGCCGACGGCACACGGGTGTTCGTCGCCAACAGCAACAGCGACAGCGTCAGCGTGATCGACGCCGTCACCCTGGCCGTCGTCACATCGGTTCCCGCGGGGCGGGACCCCGAGGGATTGACGCTGAACCGCGCGGGCACGCTCCTCTACGTCGTCAACGAGAACGAGGCGATGGTGACGGTCCTCGACGTGGCGTCGCTCTCGATCCGCCATCGGATCGAGGTCGGGACCGAGCCCGAGACGGCGGTGGCGTCGCCCGATGGCCGGTGGGTCGTCGTGTCCAACGAGACGTCGAACGACGTCTACGTCATCGACACCCAGACCCACAAGGTCGCCGGCCGGATCCCCGTCCCCCGGAACCCCCGGGGCATGCGGTTCAGCGCGGACTCGCGCCAGCTCTACGTCGCCAGCGAGCAGGCCCACGTCGTCTCCGTCATCGAGATGTCCAGCCAGGCGGTGTCGCGATCGGTGGCGACGGGCGGCAGCCGCCCTGTCGACGTCGCGCTCAGCCATGACGGCGGACGCCTCTACGTCTCTCACGGCAACTCCGGGGACGTTCGCGTCCTCGATGCGGCGTCGCTGCAGCTGCTCACGGTGATCCCGGTCGGCCCGCGCGCGTGGTGGACCGCGACCACCCCGGACGGCGCGTTCGTCTACGTGACGGTCGGCCGCGCCAACGAGGTCGCGGTGATCGAGACGAGGTCGCACGCGGTGGTGAGGCGCGTTCCGGCCGGAACGCTGCCCTGGGGCATCGCCATCGGCGACGTCCCCTAGCCTGGACTATTCGTGAACGCGCGACGCGTTCGCCGACGGTGTGCGCACTCACCAAAAATCCAGGCATCTCGGTCGACAAGCTCTCCTCAGTCACTGAGTGCCTCGCGCAGGTACTGCCGGGCGAACGGCCGGAAGTCGAGGTAGTCGTCCCACGTCCGCGCGCGCAGCTCGTCCAGGAACGTCTCGTCGCGCGCCACCAGCGGGCGACCCCGGAGGGCGTGGTAACGGAAAGCCGGCGTCAGCCGGGTCTCTTCACCATGATGTCGACAGCAACAGCCAGGGTTCACGGTGTGCAGATGTCGCACTGAAAGATCGCACAGCGGCCCCGGTCCATCCCCGGGGTGATCTCTGCTCTGTGCTCGATGCGCGGAGCGTTGACTGGCAATTCTTGTTCGGCCCCATCCGTGACAGCAACACCGCCGAATAGGGCGATGAGGCCGGTGCCCGAGAAATCCCGTCGCTGCCCAAGAACCCGGCCGTCAGGCGTCATTCTTGGGCAAAGCCATACCGAGTTGACAGCTATCACACGTTGACAGGGTCGAGGCGCTGGTGATAATGCATGCACCTTCGCCGACCCGTTCGAGACCGATCTTCGGACCGAGGAGGCCCCCTATGGGTCGATATCTCGTCGTCCTGCTCGGCTCGCTCTTGCTGAGCGTTGCCGCCGCGCCCGCCACCGACGC
>JBGPXN010000221.1:0-6785 GCA_041492755.1 Methylomirabilia bacterium
AGCGACAGACAGCGAGGAACCGAAGGACGCTACCGGTCGAGCCAGGCGGCGAGGAGCCGACCGCCGTAGTCGAGGCCGAAGTGGGCCCGAAGTTCTTGACGTAGGGCTCCCAGGCGGCGACGGCGTTCACGGAGGGCGCGTAGAGGATGTAGGCCTTCTCGGCGAGATAGCGTTCTCGGTGACTTTCGGATCGTTGACCCCGCCCACGTTTGGTGATCTGTCCGGGCACGTAGTAACGCTACAATCGGCGCACGCGACGCCGCGACGATGCCGGCGCGGCGAGGGAGGCGGTGATGGCGCCGACGGTGGAGCGCGAGCTGGACGGGTCGGTCACCGAGTACCACGACGTCCCGGTCGACGGCGACCGAATCGAGTGGCTGATGACGGAGATCTTCAGCGAGCACTGGGCGGCGATCACCGTCGGCCCGCTGATCCAGGGCTCGGCGTGGGAGATCCGCTTCGCGCAAGCGCCAAAGGTGTCGATGCTCGACGGATACCTGACTGTCGATCCCGGCGAGTGGCACTTCCATCTCTGCGTCAACGATCATCGCGGCACGCCGAGCCCGGAGCTGGCCCGCCAGCGGCGCGTGGCCCGCGCGGCGTTCTTTCGCACCGAGGGCGGGTCGTGCGCGCCGATGAGCTGGGGGCTCCGTCTCTGGAACGGGCGCGGCGAGCAGATGGTCACCGTGCTGTTCCCGAACGCCTTCTTCGACGACGACTGGCGGCGGCGCCGCGAGCCGGCCTGGGAGAAGACGGGGCTGTGGGAGGACCTCCGGCGCCGTCACGGCGCGGCCTGATCCCGCCGGGGGACTTGCCGGCGCGATTCTGGTAGCATCCTGCGCAACCATGACTGACATCGCTCCTGCCGTCCGTGCCGACCTCGCTTCCACCGGCAAGCTCCGCGCCGGGATCAACTACGGCAACTTCATTCTCGCCACGAAGGACCCGGCCAGCGGTGAGTCCCGGGGCGTGGCCGTCGACTTGATGCAAGAGCTGGGTCGGCGGCTGGGCGTGCCGGTCGAGATCATCGCGTACGACAGCGTCGGGTCGATGGTCGATGCCGCGAAGACAGGCGCCTGGGATATCGCGTTTCTTGGCTCCGAGCCGGCGCGCGAGGTCGTCATCAGCTTCACTGCGGCGTATCTCGAGATCGAAGCGACCTATCTCGTGCCGACCGGGTCGGCTCTGCGGGCGGCGGCGGACGTGGACCGTGAGGGGGTGCGCGTGGCCGCGCCCACCCGGGCGAACTACGAGCTGTTCCTGACCCGGAGTCTGCAGCGAGCCAAGCTGGTGAGCGCGCCCAACGCCGGCGCTGCCTTCGACCTCCTCGTCAAAGGACAGGTGGACGCGCTGGCCGGGTTGAAGCAGGGCCTGATGGGACTCGCCGCGAAGCTTCCCGGATCCCGGATGCTCGACGGCCGGTTCATGGCGGTTCAGCAGTCCATTGGCGTTCCGAAGGGCCGTGACGCTGGTCTTTCGTACCTGCGCGGCTTCGTCGAGGACGCCAAGGCGTCCGGACTCGTCGGCCGGGCGATCGAGAAGACGGGCGCTCACGGCGTCTCGGTGGCGCCGAGAGCGCCGGTTCAATAGCCGGGTCGATAACCCGGAGCGCCGATTCGAGTGGAGCATCCAGGACCCATTCCCGATTTCCTCTACGGCACCGCGTGGAAGGAAGACCGAACCCCGGCGCTCACGGAGCTGGCGCTCCGGATGGGCTTCCGCGGCATCGACACGGCGAACCAGCGGCGGCACTACTGGGAGGCCGGAGTGGGGCAGGGGCTCGCCGCCGCCTACCGTGCGGGCATCGTCACGCGGGCGGATCTTTTCTTGCAAACCAAGTTCACCTCTCAGGGTGGTCAGGATCACCGGCTGCCCTACGACCCCGCCGCGGATCTTTCCACGCAAGTCGCCCAGTCGATGGCCAGCTCGCTCGAGCATCTCGGAACGGACCACGCCGACAGCTACGTGCTGCACGGACCGGCTTCCGGGCGTGGCTGGAGCGAAGACGACGCCGAGGTGTGGGCGGCGATGGTGAAGGAGCGCGATGCCGGGCGCACGCGGCTCCTCGGCGTGAGTAACGTCTCCCTGCGGCACCTCGAGCAGATGGCGGCCACCGGCGCCGAGAGCCCTGCGTTCGTTCAGAACCGCTGCTTCGCCCGCCTCGGCTGGGACCGCGACGTTCGAGCGTTCTGCCTGGAGGGGAAGATCGTCTACCAGGGGTTCTCGCTGCTGACGGCCAACCCGGAAGTGCTGCGCCACCCCCTGGTCGGGCGCATGGCCGCGCGCGGCCAGGCCACGCCGGCCCAGGTCGTGTTCCGCTTCGCGCAGGCGGTCGGCATGCTGCCGCTGACCGGGACTTCCGACGCGGAGCACATGACGCAGGATCTGGCCAGCCGTACGCTGGTGGTCTCCGACGACGACGTGCGGGCGCTCGAGTCGCTGGCCGGCTGAGGGCGCGAGCGCCGGACGCGGGCGCGGGGCACGAAGAGAGAATGAGGGGAAGCCTATGAGCTGGAATGGGGAGCTCGTCATCGACCTGGATTCCCACGTCATCGAGCGCGCGGATCGTTTCTATCAGGACTACATCGATCCGGCCCAGCGTGACGCCTATCTACAACTGTGTGATGCGGTCGCCGCGCAGGCGAAGGCGGGGCACCGATACTCGCTCTTCGGCAGCCGCACCTCGGTCATCGAGCCGATCGAGACGGGCCGGCCGCTCGGCGTCCGCGACACGTTCGGCCTGAGTGGCCGCTCGTCGATGGAAGGCGGCCGCAAGGCGTTCCCGCCGGGCCGCCCGGACGCGCTGCCACCGATCAGACCCGAAGCGAGCTGGGATGCGAAGGTCCGCGTGGCGGACATGGACCGGGCGTTGGTCGACGTCGGCGTGCTGTATCCGACGCACGTCTCCAGCTACTGCGCGCTCCGCAACCCTGGCCTGGAGAACGCGCTGTACCGCGCCTACCATCGCTGGGTCGCCGACTTCTGCGCGCAAGCTCCGACGCGGTTGACGTGGACGGTGGTGCCGAACATGCGGGACGTGGCCGCGGGTGTCGCGGAGGTCAAGCACTGGGCGCGCGACCCGAATCTCGTCGGCATCTACATCTCGCCGCAGGCCCCCGACGGCAAGCTGCTGGACAATCCGGACCTGTATCCCCTGTACGAGGTGGCCCAGGACCTGGACCTGCCCTTGCTGGCCCACGGAGGGACCGCGCGCCCGCCTTATGGGCCCGGGACGTTCGACCTCGACGGTGCGTGGTTCCTCCTCCACAGCTTTGCGAATCCGTGGGCAGGCATGGCCGCGCTGGGAGCGCTGATCGGCGGCGGCATCTTCGAGACGTTCCGCGAGCTGCGGGTCGCGATCATCGAGACGGGTGGGGGCTGGCTGCCCCTCGCCCTCGACCGCCTGGACACGCACTATCTGATGTCGCCGGGTCACGTGCCGAACCTCAAGCGCCTGCCCCGCGAGGTCCTGGCCGAAGGCCGCTATTTCCACGCGATTGACAGCTGGGAGCGGTCGCTCGAGTTCTGCGTTCAGGAGCTGGGGGAAGACCTCTGGCTGTTTGCGACCGACTGGCCGCATGGAGACACCGCGTGGCCGGAGAGCGTGCAGCAGGTCACCGATCGGCCCGGGCTGTCGCCGACGGCCCGACGCAAGCTGCTCGGGCAGAACGCGCTGCGGCTCTGTCCGCGCTTGCGGGGTATCGCCGGCGCCTGAACACGGAGGCCGCCGTAACCGATAGCAGACGTCGCCATTGTCAAGGGCCGACGCCGTGAGATAGCCTCACGATGCCCAGGCCTGACGGGCTGTACAGAGCGGGACTCGTTCTCTGTGCAGGGCTCTTCCTGAGCGTGGCGACGATCGGACTCACCGCTCCCTGGCGGCTCGTTCACGAAGACACCGGTGTCACCGCGACGGCCCTGGCCACCGCCCATCTCAAACTCGGGCTGGGCGTCACCAAGGGACATGATTTCTGGTTCGATCAGCAGACGGGCGCGATCGTTCCCTACGCGCACCACCCGCCCGGGTCCAATCTCCTGCTCGCGGGGGTCTTCGCCGTGCTCGGCGCGCGGCCGCCCGCCGCCGCCCGCGGCCTGTCGCTCGTGTTCCACGCGCTCAGCCTCGTGCTCATCGTCCGGTATCTGCGGGGATCGTACGGACCGGCCGAAGCACTGCTTGGCGGCTTCGTGGTGGCTCTCATCCCGATGAGCACCTTCTTCGGCCGGCTCGTCGCCCCCGAGCCGTTCGTCCTCCCGGCGATGCTCGTCTTCGTCCTGAGCTACTTCAAGCTCGCGTCGGTCCCGGACGCTTCGGCGTGGGTGTGGGGCCTGGTGGCCAGCGCCGTGTGGGGGGCGTTCATGGGCTGGCCCATGTTCTTCGCGATGCTCGCGTGCCTCGGCCACGCCATGACGCACTGGGTGCGCACGCGGTCCGTGCGGAGCCTGCGCCTCGGCGCGTTGATCGCGACGCTGGGAGTTCTCTTCTTCGTGGTGGACGTGGCCCACATCCACTGGGCGGCCGGACCGGACGGGCTTCATCGGCTCGCCACCGGGTTCGCGGGGGCCACGACGGGACCGAACCGCTACGGTGCCTGGCAGATCGCCCTCAAGGTCCTCGGCAATCTGCGCCGGTACTACACCGATGCCGTCTTCGTTTCAGCGGCCGTCTGCCTGTTCGTGATGGCCTGGAGCGCCGTTCGACGAAGATCGTTGCGCGTTCAGGACCACGTCCTCCTCGTCCTGTTCACGATGGGCGTCCTCAACGTGCTCCTGTTCCCCGACCGCGCCCGAAACCATCACTACTGGACCTATTACCTCCTGCCCTTCATGGTCGTCGCCTTCGTCGACACCTACGCCCGGGTCCGCGCCCGATACACCAGAGCCATGACGCCCGCGCTCGTCGTGGTGCTTCTCCTGATCGCGATCTCCTCCGCGCAGACGTTGCACCTCAGACACACGCGTCCCAGCAGCTACACCGTGAAGACGCTGGTGAGGCTGGCGAACTTCTTCTAGCGAGGTCGGCGCTGGTCAGTTCCTCGCGGAGGCAGGGGCGGCGCGCCACACGTGGCGAGAGCCGGTGTCGACCCTGAGCGCCACCACCGCCGCGCACATCAGGAACACGCAGGCGACGGTGAACGCCGCGCCGTAGCCGCCGGTGGCCTCGAAGATCGCGCCGGCGAGCCAGGAGCCGATGGCGGCGCCCGTCTGGTGCACGAGGAAGATCACGCCGAGGATCGTGCTCACCGAGAAGCGACCCCAGATGTCGGCGGTGAGCGCCGACGTCATGGTGCCGGTCCCGGCCATCGTGATGCCGCCGAGGACGGCAACGGCGAGAATGGCCGCCGGATTGTCGCGGATCAGGAAGAAGCCGGCAAAGATGAACACGCGGCCCGCATAGATCGAGGCGAGCACGGGACGGCGTCCGAAGCGGTCGGACAGCGCGCCCAGCATGACCGTGCACCCGATGCTGGAGCCGCCCAGCACCCCGAGCGCCCACGAGGCGAACATCGGGCTGTAGCCGTGGTCGGTGAGCATCGGGATCCCGTGCGCGGAGAGCAGGCTCATCGAGAAGCCGCAGGTGAAGAACGAGCCGGCAAGCTGCCAGAACGCGAGCGTCTGCATCGCGGTGGTGGCGGGCACGCGCTGGCGCGCCGCCGCCGCGGTGCTCGTCGACTCGGGCGCCCCCCCGTCGGGGGCGAGTCCCATCGATTCCGGCGACTCGCGGATTACCCAGAGCGAGACCGGCAGCATGCCGACGAGAACCACGCCGGCGATGACCACGTAGGTGGTGCGCCAGCCGTGGGTGAGGATGAGCCACGTGACGAGCGGCACGAGCAGGCTCATTCCCGTCATCGACGCGCTGCCGAGGAACGAGAGCGCGGTGCCGCGCCGCTTGCTGAACCAGCGTACGACCGTGCCCGAGGCCATCACCGGCCCGGTCACGGCGAGGCCGAGCGGCAGGAGCACCCCGTAGACGGCGGCAAACTCCCAGATGTCCCGGACGAGCGCGGTCAGCACGAGCGACAGGACGAGCAACAGCGTGCCGACTGACGCGGTCACGCGCACCCCGAAGCGGTCGAGGGCCACGCCGGCGAGCGGACCGAACGCGCCGTAGAGGAAGAGGCTGAGCGCGATGACGAGCGAGAAACTGGCGCGGTCGATGCCGAGGTCGGCGACGATCGGCTTGAGGAAGGGGCCCACCGCGTGCCGGATCCCCGTCGAGATGAACGTCATGAACGAGAAGCCCGCGACCACGTACCAGCCGTAGAACAGGGGTCCCGTCTTCATCGACGCCAAGAACTATATCAGATCGTGCGCGGAAGAATCCCGGGCCGGGCCCGGTTTCGCGCCGGAGGCCGATCGTCTATACTGGCCGCGTGCGGAATACGGAACGGTATTCCAAAAACGGTACGGGGCGGGGCGGGGCGGCGGCCGGCGGCCACCGGGCGGCGAACCGGGTCGTCGACATCCTCGAGCTGGTGGCGGCGAGTCGGGACGGCCTCGCCCTTCGCGACGTGAGCGCGCGGCTGGAGGCGCCGAAGAGCAGCCTGCTGCCGCTCCTCCGCGCGTTGACCGCCCGTGGCTACCTCGCGCAAGGCCGCGCCGGCGACTACCGGCTGGGCTCCGGCGCGCTCGATCTCGGCGCGGCGGCGCCGGCCCAGCGGGCGTTGGTGGAGGTGGCGCGGCCGGCGGTGGCCGATCTCATGCGTCGCACCGGCGAGACGGTGTTCCTGGGGACGCTCTCCAGTGACGGCACGTCCGTCGTCTACGTCGACAAGATCGAGAGC
>JBGPXN010000101.1:0-15611 GCA_041492755.1 Methylomirabilia bacterium
CCCGTCGCGCGCACGCCGCATCTCGACGCGCTCGCCGCGCGGGGCACCCGATTCGCCAGCGCCTATTGCCAGTCGCCGCTGTGCGTGCCGTCGCGGTCGAGTCTCGCCACCGGCCGCTGGGTGCACACCATCGGGAACTGGGACAACGCCAAACCCTACACCGGCGCGGAAGCGCGCAGCTGGGGCTACCGATTGACCGCGCAGGGTCATCGCGTCGTCACCGTCGGCAAGCTCCACTACCGGGCGCCGGACGACCCCACGGGCTTTCCCGAGCAGCGCCTGCCGCTCCACGTCGTCGAAGGCGTCGGCGACGTGAACCAGCTCTTGCGCGGCGACATGCCGGCGCGCGCCTCCGGACGCACGTACGTGCTCGAGGCGGGACGCGGCGAGAGCGACTACGTCCGCTACGACACGGCCATCGCGGACGATGCGGCACGCTGGCTTCGCGAAGAGGCGCCGGCGGAGCGCCGGCCCTGGGCCCTCTACGTCGGCTTCGTGTGCCCGCACTTTCCGCTGATCGTCCCCGACCGCTACTTCGATCTGTATCGACCGGACGACCTGCCGATGCCGGTGCAGTGGAAGCCGGATGAGTGGCCGCACCATCCCGCGCTCGATTTCCGGCGGCGACAGCAGGCGCTCGACGAGCCGATCGACGAGCGCGCCCTGCGCAACGCCATGGCCGCCTACTACGGCCTGGTGACGTTCATCGACGAGCAAGTCGGCCGCGTGCTGGCCGGGCTCGAGGAGGCCGGGCTGGCCGCCGAAACCCGGGTCGTCTACTCCACCGATCACGGCGAGATGCTCGGCGCGCACGGGCTCTGGTGGAAGAGCGTGATGTACGAAGGCTCGGCGGGCGTGCCGCTGATCGTGGCCGGTCCCGACGTGCCGCGCGGCAAGGTGGTGGGGACCACCGCGATGCTCGTGGACGTCTACCCATCGGTGCTGGAGGCGGTCGGCGTGGAGCCCGATGCCGACGATGCCGGGCTCCCCGGGCGCTCGCTGTTCGCGCTCGCCTCGGAGCCGGACGCCGCGCGCGCCGCGTTCAGCGAGTACCACGCCGTGTACTCGGCGAACGCGATCTACATGGTGCGCACGGGCCGGTGGAAGTACGTCGACTACGTCGGCGATCGCCCCCAGCTCTTCGACCTCGAGCGCGATCCGGACGAGACGCGCGACCTCGCCGGGGAGCCCGGCCACGCCGACGTCGTGGCGGCGTGCGCGCGTGAGCTGCGCGCGCTGCTCAATCCTGAGGCAGTCGATCGCCGGGCGAAGGCGGATCAGGCCCGGCGGCTGGAGGCGGCGGGCGGCGCCGCCCGGATCCTGGCCGAGGGGGTCAAAGTTCCGTATACGCCCGCTCCGTCGCAATTCGGGCCGGGCGGGGAAAACCCTTGAGGACCAGGGGACGCTTGACGACCATCGGACGCTTGACGACACCCGGACGCCGTCGCGTAAGGTATCCGTGATGGAGGTCGAGCAATCCCGCTGGACCCCGGGCGGCTGGGAGCCGGGCCGCCCCGGGCGGCTGGGAGACCGCGCGCACCTCGTCCTCGCCTTCGGCGGTACCGGCCTCGTGAAGGACGGCGCCCTTCTCGGCGAGCTTCGGACCGCCCACCCTCGCGCGCATCTGCTCGCCTGCTCCACCGCCGGCGAGATCTTCGGCACCCAGGTCACCGACGATGCGCTCGTCGCGACGGTCGTGCGGTTCGACGCGACCACCGTCGCCGGCGCGGCCGTCACGGTGCATGAGGCCGACGCCAGCGCCGACGCCGGTGCCGAGCTCGCGCGCGCGCTCGACCCGAACGGTCTCGTCCACGTCCTCGTCATATCCGACGGCCTGCACGTCAACGGCAGCGCGCTCGTCCGCGGGCTGGTCACCGGCCTGCCGGCGCACGTGACGATCACGGGGGGACTGTCCGGCGACGGGCCCCGCTTCAAGGAGACGTGCGTCGCCTGGGACGGGCTCGCCGCGACCCGCACGGTGGCCGCGGTCGGGTTCTACGGCAGCCGCCTGCGCGTGGGCCACGGCTCGCTCGGCGGCTGGGACCCGTTCGGCCCGGAGCGGCTCGTCACCCGCTCGCGCGGCAACGTGCTCTACGCCGTCGACGGGCGCCCCGCGCTCGCGCTCTACAAGGCCTACCTGGGCGGGCACGCGGACGCGCTGCCGGCCTCGGGGCTGCTGTTCCCGCTGAGCCTGCGCACCGAGCACGGGGGCGGCCTCGTGCGCACGATCCTCGCGGTGGACGAGGCCGAGGGCAGCATGACGTTCGCGGGCGACGTGCCGGAGGGCTCGTACGTGCGCCTGATGAAGGCCAACTTCGACCGCCTGATCGACGGCGCGGTCGGAGCGGCCCGCGCCAGTCACGAGCGGCTCGGCACGGCGCCCCCCGACCTCGCGGTGCTGATCTCCTGTGTCGGTCGCAAGCTCGTGCTGCGCCAGCGCGTCGAGGAAGAACTCGAGGGCGTGCGCGAGGTGCTCGGCGATCGCGCCGTCCTCACCGGCTTCTATTCGTACGGTGAGATCTCGCCGTTCACGCCGACCGCGCGCTGCGAGCTGCACAACCAGACGATGACCATCACCACCCTCGCCGAGCGCTGACGAACCATGGCCGACTTCCACAGTCTGCTGCGGCGGCAGCTCAAGCGGGTGTTCGGGCCTTCCGAGGCGGTGCCGCCCGCGCTCCGCCCGCTGCTGGAGGTGGTGGACGAGGCGTACCGCGAGTTCGACTCCGATCGCGCCCTGCTCGAGCGGTCGCTCGATTTGTCGTCCCAGGAGCTGCTCCGCGCCAACGCGGACATGGTCGCGCTGTTTCGCGCCGTCCCGGACCGGTTCTACCGCCTCGACGGCGCCGAGCGCGTCATCGACCACCGCGGCGGGCGCATGGGCGACGGCGAGCCGCGCGTGGTGGGCCGATTCTTTCGCGAGCTGATGCCGGCCTCCGCCGTGTCCGACTTCGAAACGGCGCTCGCCGGCGTCCGGCATCAGCGCACGATCCAGAGCTTCGAGTACGTCGTCGGCGGCGACGGGGGTGAGACCGCGTGGGAAGCGCGCGTGGTGCCGCTCGCCGACGACGAGGTCGTCGTCATCCTCCGCGACATCTCGGACCGACGACACGCCCAGGCCGCGACGGCGGCGCTCACGCAAATCGGTCAGGAGCTGGCGGCCACCCTCGACCTCGATCGCGCGGCGCAGCAGATCGTCAAGGCGGTGGTGGTACTGCTGCAGGCACGCGCCGCCGCGCTCTACCGGGCGGACGCCGGCGGCGCGCTCGTCTGCATCAGCAGCGGTGGCGAATCCGAGCCGCAGCACTGGGTCGGTCGCGTCCTGCCGCCGGGTGAGGGCGTGGGCGGCCAGGCGGCCGTGCGCCGCCGCGTGGTCTGGTCCGCCGACTTCCTGAACGATCCAGCGATTCCCGTCCCACCCTGGCTGAAGAACCGCGCGGAGCACGAAGCCTTCCGAAGCGTGATGGCGGTCCCGCTCGTCAGCCGCGACCGTGTCATCGGCGTCCTCGCCATGGGCGACGTTCCCGGGCGCGCCTACACCGAAGACGAGCGTCGACTGCTGGCGAGGCTCGGCGATCAGGCCGCGATCGCGATCGAGAACGCGCGGCTCTTCGAGGAGAGCGAGCGCCGGCGCCGCGCGGCCGAGGCGCTGGCCGAGCTGGGACGCCTGGTCTCCGCGTCGCTCGAACCGGCCGACGTCGCCGACCGGGTGCTGCAGGCGCTGCACGGGCTCCTGCCCTGTCGGATGGTCGCGCTGTACCGGACCGAGCCCGAAACCGCAGACCTCGTGCTCGCCGCCGGCATCGGGCCGCACGTGGACTGGAATCGCCGGCTCGCCCGCGGCACGGGCACCATCGGCCGTGCCGTCCTCGAGCGCCGACCCGCCATGACGACCGACCTGCTCGCCGACCCCACCATCGCGCTCGCGCCCGCGGCGCGCGCGCGCGTCGAGCGATCCGATTTCCGTGCCGTCCTCGCCGTCCCCCTCGTGACGCCCGAGAGCGTGCTGGGGGGGCTCGTCGTCGGTGACGCCGCCGGCCGCGTCTTCGATGCCGAGGAGGTGCGCCTCGTGCAGGCGTTGGCCGATCAGGCCGCGCTGGCGTTGGCCAACGCCGAGCTCTACGCGCAGACGCGCGCGCGCCTCGAGCGCATGCGGCGCCTGGCCGAGCTGTCGCATGTCGTGTCCTCGTCGCTGGATCTGCAGCACGTGCTCGATGCCGTGGCCGAGGTCTCGCTCGCCGTCCTGCGCGGCGACCTCGCGCGGGTGTGGGTGGCCGACCGGGGGACGGGCCGGTTACGGGCGGCGGCGCTGCGCGCGGCGGACGGTGTCGTACCGCCCGAGCTGGTGACGCGCGACCTGCCGCTGGGCGAAGGCATCGTCGGCTGGGTGATGCGCCAGAAGGCGCGCCGGTACTCGCCCGACCTCGCCGAGGATCCGCTCATCCTGAGCAACGACTGGGTCCGGCGACTGGGCTACGTCTCCCAGCTCGCGGTGCCGCTCGTCGCCGGCGAGGAAGCGGTGGGCGCGCTGGTGGTGCTCACCAAGACCGTCCGCACGTTCAGCGAGGAGGACGTGGACCTCCTCGACGTCTTCGCCGCGAAGGCGGCCACCGCGCTCACCAACGCGCGGCTCTACCGCGAGGCGCGCGAGGCCTACGACCAGCTGGCGAAAGCGCAGGAGATGCTGGCGCACTCGCAGAAGATGGAAGCGGTCGGCCGGCTGGCCGGCGGCATCGCGCACGACTTCAACAACATCCTGACCATCATCATGGGCCGCTGCGAGGTGCTGCTGGAGCCGCTCGAGCCAACCGATCCCCAGCGGCCGGACATCGAGCTGATCGCGAATGCGACCGAGCGCGCGGCCACGCTCACGCGCCAGCTCGTGACGTTCAGCCGGCGCCAGACCCACGACGTTCGGATCGTGGACCTGAACGTCGTCGCCGGCGGGATGGTCAAGATGCTCCGCCGCCTGATCGGCGAGAACATCGAGCTCGTCACCACGCTGGTTCCCGACCCGGTCTACGTTCGCGCCGACGTCGGGCAGATGGAGCAGGTCCTGCTCAACCTCGCCGTCAACGCCCGCGACGCGATGCCGGAGGGCGGCCAGCTCACGATCGCCACCTCGCGCGTGACGCTCGAGGAGGCGCGGGAAGTCGCCGACGGCCGCGTGGACCCGGGCCCATGGGCCGTGCTGTCGGTCGCCGATACCGGCCAGGGCATGGACGCCGAGACGCGGCGGCGACTGTTCGAGCCGTTCTTCACGACGAAGAAGACCGGGCGGGGCACCGGACTGGGGCTCTCGACGGTCTACGGTATCGTCGGTCAGCACCTCGGGCACATCGACGTCGACTCCGCTCCCGCCCGCGGCGCCCGCTTTGCGGTGTACCTCCCCCGCGTCGAAGGGGACGCCACGACGCGCCAGCGCCGCGAGCCACTCGGCACGCCGGGGCCGCGCGGCATCGAAACCGTGCTCGTGGTCGAAGACGAGGCCCAGGTCCGCGCCTTCGTGCGTCACACGCTGGAAGTCCACGGCTACACGGTCCTGGAAGCCGGCGAGGGCACCGAGGCGGTCCGGATGGCCTCCGAGTACCCGGGCCGGATCGACCTCCTCGTGACCGATCTGGTGATGCCGTTCATGAGCGGGCGTGCCGTCGCCGACGCCGTGCGGCGGCTGCGCCCCGATGCGCGCACGCTCTACGTCTCCGGGTACACGGACGACGCCGCCGGGCACGTGAACGAGCTGGAGAGTCCGGATACCGCGTTCATCGAGAAGCCCTTCACCGGCCGGGCGCTGACCACGATCGTCCGCGACCTGCTCGACCGCCCCCTGACCCGCTGAGCCGCCCGCCGCCCGCCCGACCGCGGCCGTAGCATCGGCAACCGCCCAGAGGAGGTCTGAGGGAATCGGGCCCACCATGTATTCGCCGTATTCACCTGCCCCACACCGTCTGGTACTGCGCGGCCAGTTGCTCGCGCACCGAGGCGACGTCGGGGTGGCGCCGGGCGTCGATGTAGGCCTGGCGCTGCGCGGGATCGCTGAAGTCGACGCTGCCGGCCACGCAACACATGAGCGAGCGCGGATCGCGGGTGTGGGGGAGTCCGAGCGCGTGGCCGAGCTCGTGCGCGAGGACCTGGTAGAGCAGCGTCTCGCGCGACGTCTCGCCGCGGACGGTCGGAGCGAAGACGACGATGCGCACCGGGACCGCGATGACACCATCGGTGACGCCCAGGCGCGTCTGCCCCATCAGCCGCGTCGACGGCGGCGGCTCGAACGCCACGACGACCTGCGCGGCATCCTCGCCCTCGACGCGGGTGAACGCTGGCACGCCGAGCGAATGCCGAGACAGCGTGTTCCAGTCGACGAGCGTCCGCTGGACGACGGCGTCCAGGTTCGGCTCGCCGGTCGGCGCCGCGTACACGCCGAGCGGGAACCGCGGGCGGGGGTGGCCTTCCGAGCCGGTCAGCGCAATGTCCGACGCTCCCGCGGTGGCGGCGCTCAGAAGTGCCAGGGCGACGAGCAAGAGACGCATGGCTCGGGACCGACTCTACACGACGAGGGCTATAATCCCGACACATGGCGACCGCGATCGACCCCATCACCGTCTCCGTGATCCAGCACCGGCTGCACGCCATCGTCGCCGAGATGGGCGAGGCGATGCTCCGCACGGCGTACTCGCAGATCCTGAACTCGAGCCGCGACTTCTCGACGGCCATCGCCGACCCCGACGGCCGGCTGGTCGCCCAGGCCGAGCACGTGCCGATCCACGTGGGCGCGCTGCCGTGGGCGGTGCAGTCGGTGCGCGCCTTCTTCGGCGACGGCGTGCGGCCGGGTGACGTGTTCCTGCTCAACGACCCGTATCACGGCAACAATCACCTGCCCGACCTCACCGCGTTCGTGCCGGTCTTCGCGGGCGGACGCCTGCTCTTCTGGTCGATCAACCGCTCGCACCAGTCCGACATCGGCGGCGCCACCCACGGCGCCTACAACCCGGGCGCGACCGAGATCTGGCAGGAGGGCCTCCGGATCACGCCGCTGCGTCTGTACGACGCCGGCGTGCTGCGCGAAGACGTGTTGCAAATGATCGCCACCAACGTCCGCCACCCTCGCGATTTCCGTGGTGACCTGGCCGCGATGATCGGCTCCGCGCGGGTGGGCGAGCGCCGGTTGCAGTCGCTCATCGCCGAGTACGGCGTGGAGCGCGCGCTGGCCGGCGTCGAGGCCGTGCTCGACGCCGCGGAACGACGCTCGCGCGCGTGCATCGCGGAGTGGAAGGACGGCGTCTACCGCGGCGAGGCGTTCCTCGACGACGACGGCCGCGGCACCCAGGATCTCTGGATCCGCGCGACCGTCACCAAGCGCGGCTCCGACGTCACCGTCGACATCACCGACTGCCATCCGCAAGTCACGAGCTTCGTGAACTCCTCGTACGCCAACATGCGGGCCGCGGTGAGCATGGCGCTGGCGTACCTGATCGATCCCGACATCCCGAAGAACGACGGTGCCTTCCGCCCGCTGCGCGTGATCGCGCGGGAGGGCACCATCGCGTGGGCGCGGTCGCCGGCGCCGGTCACGCTCTGCACCAACCACTGCGCCCAGGAGATCGCCGAGGCGGTGATCAAGGCGCTCGCGGGCGCCTGTCCCGAGCGCGCGATGGCGGGCTGGGGGCGGCGCTTCCGCATCGCCATCCAGGGCACGGACCCGCGCAACGGCCGGCCGTTCATCTGGCACATGTTCCAGGCGCGGCCGGGCGGCGGCGCGTCATCGGCCGGCGACGGCTGGCCGGCGGCCGGCGAATGGCAGGCCGCGGGCGGGATCAAGTTCGGCAGCATCGAGGTCACCGAGGTGCGCTTCCCGCTCCTGTTCCGTCGCCACGAGTTCCTGGCCGACACCGGCGGCCAGGGTCGCTACCGTGGCGGCGTCGGCGCCGCGCTCGAGTTCGTGGCCGAGATCGAGGAGCCCGCGCACGCCAACACCGCGGGCGACGGCGTGCGCCACGGCGCGTGCGGGATGGCCGGCGGCAAGGACGGCACGCCGCATCGCTATCGCCTGCTCTCGAACGGCAGCACGCGCGTGCTCAAGACCAAGGAAGTCGGCGTCCTCGTGCAGCCCGGCGCGGTGTTCCTCGTGGAGTCGGGGGGCGGGGGCGGCTGGGGTGACCCGCGGAAGCGGACGAAGGAGGCGCGGGCGGCCGACGTCGAGAACGGCTTCGTGAGCGGCAACGGCGCTGGCGGCTCCCGGCGAAACGGCACGGCGGTGGTGGCGCGCGGCGAACGGCGAAAGGCTCCGCGAGGCGCGACGAAGACACGTTCCGCCGCGCGCCGCGGGCGGCAACGCTGATGGCGTACCGCATCGGCGTCGACGTCGGCGGCACGTTCACCGATCTCGTGGCCGTCGACGTCGCCGGGCGTGTCACCTTCGCCAAGGCGCCGTCGACGCCCCGCGATCCGGCCGTCGGCGTGATCGACGGCCTCGGCCGGCTCGCCGCCGTGCTCGGCCTGGACCGGCGCACGCTGCTCGCCGACACCGAGCGCATCGTCCACGGCACCACCGTCGCCACCAACGCCCTCATCGAGCGCAAGGGCGCGCGCCTCGGACTGCTGACGACCGACGGACATCGAGACGTCGTCGAGATGCGCGAAGGTCTCAAGGACGATCGCTACAACTTGCGGATGCCGCCGCCCGAGCCGCTGGTGCCCCGGGCCCGCCGCCTCGGCGTCAAGGAACGCCTGCGCGCCGATGGCCGGGTCGAGGTCCCGCTCGATCGCCGCTCGCTCGAGGGCGCGGTCGAAGCGCTGCGGCGCGCGAACGTCGAGGCGGTCGCGGTCTGCTACTTCCACGCCTGGCGCGACGCTCGGCACGAAAAACTCACGCGGGCCGCCCTCACGCGGGCGCTGCCCGGCGTGTACGTCTCCCTCTCGTCCGACGTGCTGCCGCAGATCAAGGAATACGAGCGCGTCTGCACGACGGTGATCAACGCCTACGTCGGTCCGATCCTGTCGGAATATCTCGCACGCCTGGCGCGGCGACTCACCGACGAGGGCTACCGCGGCCCGGTCCTCGTGATGCAATCGCACGGCGGCGTGGCCCCGATCGCCGAAGCCGGCCGGCTCGCGGCGGGCGCCGTGCTCTCGGGCCCGGCCGGCGGCGTCGCCGCCAGCGGCTACTGCGCACGCCTCCTCGGCACCGGCGATCTCATCCCGTTCGACATGGGCGGCACCAGCACGGATATCTCGCTCGTCGTCAAGGGCGAAGCGCAGCTCGCCATCGACCGCACCGTCGCCGGCCATCGCGTCGCGCTGCCGTCACTCGACATCGTGTCCATCGGCGCCGGCGGCGGCTCCATCGCGTGGGTGGACGCGGGCGGCATCTTGCAGGTCGGCCCGCGATCGGCGGGCGCCGACCCCGGCCCCGCCTGCTACGGCCGCGACGGCACCGACGCGACCGTCACCGATGCGAACCTCGTCCTCGGCTATCTCGATCCCGCGGGCTTCCTGGGCGGCGAGGCGCGCCTGGACGTCTCCGCCGCGGAGCGGGCGGTCGACGCGCTCGCGCACCGACTCGGACTCGACCGCGTGCGCGCCGCGTGGGGCGTGCACGAAGTCGTGAATACCCGGATGGCCGAGGGTGTGCGCCTCGTCTCCGTGCGCCGTGGCGTCGATCCGCGCCGGTTCGCCCTGCTCGCGTTCGGTGGCGCCGCCGGCCTTCACGTCACCGATGTCGCTCGCCGCCTGGAGATCGGGCGTGTCGTCGTGCCGCGCGCCGCGTCGGTGCTCTCGGCGTGGGGCATGCTCGCGACCGATCTCCGGTACGAGCTGGTGCGTACCCACGTGGGCGACGCGCGGACGATCAAGCTCGCCGCGCTGCGCAAGCTCTTCGCCGAGATGCAAGCGCAGGCGCGGCGGCGCCTCGGTGAGGCCTTCGGTGGTCCGGTGGCGATCCACCGCGCGGTCGACATGCGTTACGGCGAGCAAGTGTTCGAGATCACCGTCACCCTCGACGGCGTGGACCTGGAGGCGCCGGACGCGCTCAAGGAGATCGTCGAGCGCTTCCACCAGCGCCACGAGGAGCTCTACACCTACAGCTTGCGGGATCAGGAAGCGGTGCTGGTGAACGCGCGCGTGACCGCGGTGGGGGCGCTGCCGGCGCTGCCGCAGGAGCCCGCGCTGTCCGCCCGGCCGCCCGCCGCGCCGATGGGCCGGACCCGGATCTACGTGGATGGCTGGCACGACGTGCCGGTCTTCGATTTCGCCGCGCTCGCTCCCGGCCAGACGATCGACGCGCCGGCGTTGCTGCACGCGCCAACCACCACCGTCCTGCTCCGGCCGGGTGATCGAGCGACGGTCACGCCGCTGGGCTGGATCGACGTGACGATTGCGTTACGCTAGAGCGCGCAAGCCATAGAGCGCGGTACGGGCCCGGGGAGGCACGCCATGTCGATCGAGACCGGAAGAATCCTGGTCAGAACGCTCCACCCGCTCTTTGTCGGTGAAGTGAGCGGCGTCGATCTCACCCGCCCCCTCGACGACGCCACGTTCAACGAGATCCGCGACACGTTCTTCGAGCACGGGGTGCTGGTCTTCCACGATCAGCCGCTCACCGACGAGCAGCAGATCGCGTTCTCCGAGCGGTTCGGGCCGCTGGAGACGAGCATCTCGACGTATCGGAGCGATCGCGCGCGGCGTCTGGCGCGCCCGGAGCTGTCCGACATCTCCAACCTCGACGAGCACGGAAACGTCATGTCCGCCGACGACGAGCGACGGCACAACAACCGCGGCAATCAGCTCTGGCACACCGACAGCTCGTTCAAGCCGGTGCCCGCGATGGCGTCGATGCTGTCCGCGCGTGAAGTCCCACCGTCCGGAGGTGAAACCGAGTACGCCGACCTCCGCGCGGCCTGGGACGCGCTGCCGCCGGCGCGGCAGCAAGAGCTCGAGGGACTGATCGCGGAGCACAGCATCCTCTACTCGCGCAGTCTGATCGGTTACCAGTTCACCGAAGAAGAGCAGCGGAAGCTGCATCCCGTGCACCAGACGGTGGTCCGCGTCCACCCGACGACCCGGCGCAAGGGGCTCTATCTCGCCTCCCACGCATCGCACATCGTCGGCCGGCCGGTCGAGGAAGGCCGCGCGCTCCTTCGCGAGCTGCTGGAGTTCGCCACCCAGCCGCGCTTCGTCTATCGGCACCCGTGGCGTGTCGGGGATCTGGTCATGTGGGACAACCGCTCGGTGCTCCACCGCGGACGGCCGTGGGACGAGCAGCACCATCGACGGGTGATGCATCGGACGACGGTGGCCGGGCTCGGGCCGACCGTCGTCGACGGCCGGGTCCAGGTGGGCGTCTAATCCTCGGCGGGGACCGCGCCGCCCACTGATCCAACGGGCGTTGGGTTAGCTGCCCAGCTTCCAGTAACGCCGCACGTCGGCCAACCCTTGCTGGCTCGCCAGCCTCCGCCAGGCCGCGATCTCCGCGGCGTGGCCGGGCGTGGCCCCCGTGAGCGGAGCCGTACTCTCGGCGCGCCAGCGATAGATGACACTCATCATGCGCGCGTGCTCGACGTTGTAGGGTCCGCGGTACTCCTGCATCGGATGGCGAAATCGATGGAACTCGAGCGATGGCCGGTCATCGGTCACCGGTCGCATCGTGGAAGTTGCCGCTCGAATCTCGTCCGGCCCCATCGCGTGCAGCCGGGCAAAGTCCACCGGCGTCCCGAGACCCAGCTCCTCCAGCTCGTCACGCAGGGCGCCCGGCTCGAACGCGCGAGCGACGCGAGCGAGGTCGATCCGGACGGGGACGTCACGGCGCGCCACGATGATGCCGGTATCGCCGTGGAGCCAGAGCGTCGTCTCGGGAAAGACGTCCTGGACGGTCCTGAGGATCCGCAGCGACTCGTCGAGGGTGAGCAGGTGCATCGGGAGCCACTGGACGACGAAGCCGCCGGCCTCGAGTCGGTCGCGCGCGAGCTCGTAGTACTCCTTCGAGTACAGGTTCACCACACCCGCATGGTGCGGGGGCATGGGCTCGGAGGTGATGACGTCGTAGCGCTCGCGCGTCGTCAGGAGGAAGTTCCGTCCATCGTCCACGACGAGGCGCGCCCGGGGATGCCGGGCCACGCCATGATTCAGGGCGACGAAGTACGAGGCAAAGCCGAGGACGGTTCGGTCGATGTCCACCGCGTCGATGCTCGCTTCCGGGTGGAGAAGCCCCGCGCCCGCGGTGGCGCCCGTGCCGAAGCAGATGACGAGCAGGCGGCGCGGATGCGGGTGCAGCAGCATCGGGATGTGGGTCATCATCGGCATGTAGCCCGCCATGGCCTTGTTGGAGGCGGCCTCGAAGCCGTCGATACGCAGCGTCTTTTCCGCGCCGGGATAGCTCACGACCGAGACCGAGGCGCCGATTCCGTCATGGTGGGCTTCGACGAACGGGGCGCCCTGCCCGCCCGTTCGGAGTCCCGGGTCGAAAGGATTCGGTCCGCGCAGGAGCTGAGAGGCCACCACCAGCGCCGCGACCACGGCGGCGCCGGAGACGGCGAACAGCCGAAGACGGCGCACGCGCGAAAGCTCGGCTCGGAGGAGGAAGGCGCAGCCGAGCGCCACCTGGACGCCCGCTAGCAGCAGCAGCACCCGCGTCAGGCCCAGCAGGGGGATCAGCGCAAAGCCGGCGAGCACGGAGCCCAGCACGCACCCGATCGTGTTGACGAGGTAGGCGGTGCCCACGCGACGGCCCGCGCGCGCCAGGTCGTCCACGAGCAGGCGCATGCCGAGCGGGAGCACGAGACCCATGAGGGTCGCCGGCACCAGGACGACGAGCGCGGCGCAGAGCGCGGTGCCGGCGAGGAACACGTCGCCCGTCCAGCCGAACCGGGACGAGAGCGCGAGGATCACGGCCTGGGATCGTGTGCTGACCGGCGCCAGCACGATCGCCGCGACCCCCGCGGCGAGGAGCGCGATGGCGAGCGTGCACAGTGGACGCGCGCGGCGCTCGAGGGCCACGAACAGCCGGCTGCCCAGCGCGAACCCCGTGAGGAACGTGGCGAGGATCACGGTGAAGGCATAGACCGTGCTCCCCAGTGTGAAGACGAGGATGCGCGTCCAGAGGATCTCGGCGGCCATGCTCAGCAATCCCGAAAGGAAGACCGCCGCCCACACGAGTGGCCGCGCCGCGGCCGGGATCTCCATTCGCGGCTCGACCGGTCCCGTCTCGCCGGACACGTCGGCGCCGGCGGTCCGGCTACGTGCAGCCAAGAGCAGCGCGGCGAGACCGACGGAGAGATTTCCCGTCGCGGCCACCATGCTGGCGCCCCACACGCCGAAGGCGTGGATCAGCACGAACCCGGCGGCGAGGCTCCCGACGACGCCTCCCGCCAGATTCGCGCCATAGAGGAGCCCCAGGTCGGCGCCAAAGCGCTCGAGGCTTCGCCCCACGTGCCGGACGAGCACCGGCAGCGTGCCGCCCATGAGGACCGTCGGCACGAGCAGCAGCAGAAAGCCGAGAACAACCCGAACGAGCAGCAGGAGTTCCGGCTCCCCCGCCAGATGGCGGGCGACTCGAACGTACGCCGGCGTCGAGGCCGTGATCAGCGTGGGCAGAACGAGCGCGTAGAGTCCGATCCCCAGCTCGAGGCACGCGTACAGCTTCAGAGGCGCGCGGCTGCGATCCGCCGCCGATCCGAAGAGCCAGGCCCCGAGCCCGAGGCCGGCCATGAAGACGCACAGCACGGTACTGACGGCGCCCGTGGTCGTGCCCACGATCAGCAGGAGCTGGCGGACCCAGACGACCTGGTAGATGAGCGCGCACGCGCCGGACGCAAAGAGGAAGAGGGACGGTATCGTCATCACTTCGTGACGAGATGGGCTGCAGCGGCCATGCCAGACACGGCGTCCCGAAATTCACGCGGTTACATCGACACTGCCCAGGCGTTCACACCCCAGGGTGAGGCGATGCCGACCCGCGTGGTTCGTCACCGCCTCCGCGTGGATCAACGCGCTCTTGCCATCGCGAGGTGGTGGCCCCCGTCGTGCATTCCGCTCGCCAAGTCAAGTAGGGAACTCGCCGAAGCGCTTCAGCGCTCGCGTGCCGGCTCGGTGCTTTCGCCATACTCGCAGCCGGAGTCCCGGACTTCGACCACCAGTCCCTGGAGTCCCCAGCCGATCGCGCCGCGAGCGTCGAAGAGGCGGCTCGTGGCGAGCCCGACACCGCCGGGCACCACCGCGGTCACCGCGTCCAGGCACACCCACTCACCTTCGGGCAGGCGGTGGAGATACACCGTGAGGTCGGCGTTCATGAAGGTGTAGCGGCGGGGATCGAGCACGACGGCGACGCCGTTGCCGGAGTCGGCGGCGATCATCACCCGCTGGAGCGGGCTCGGCGCTTCACCGTCGACCAGCGCGACGCGCGAGCGAATCCACACCGTCGTCGGGTTCTTCGGATATCCGCCGCGCACGCGACGCGCGTCGACCGCCGTGTCGTAGCCGACGCCCGAAGCGTGGAAGACCGGAAACTTGAACGGCGTGCCTTGCTCGGGTGGAGGCGGCGGCTCGTGCGGATCCAGCGCGACCGGGCCGAGATCCCTGGGCGCCTTGCGGACGACGAGCGCGCTCGCACGCGCGACCGCGCGACCGTCCGCCGAGAGCGTCGCGTCCAGCCGGCGGACCTTGCGGCCGGCCCTGAACACCGTCGCGGCCACGTCGAGTGTCGCGAGCGGGACCGGAGCCATGAGCTCGATGGTCAGACGCGAGATCTGCAGCTCCGGATCGTCGGCGACCGCCTGCTCGAAGGCGCGCGCGAGCAGGGCGGATGGCGGACCGGCGTGCTGGTGGGCCGCGCTCCACGGGCCGCGCGCGTGCTCGGTGGCGGCGAACCGACCGTCGCCGGCCGGAACGAAGAAGGCGTCGGGGAGGCTCACGAGGCCGTGCCGGAACTCGAGGAGCGCCCCAGGTTCCCCGAGGCGCTCCGAGCCGGGGACGGGTATCGAGGAGCGCCACGGCTTTGCCGGGGCGCTGCCGAGCGGTGGGGGGTATGGGGGGCCATTTCGGGGCCCCCCATCATCTCAAAAGCCGAGCGCGCGGACTTCGTCTCGGAAGCGCTGGACGTTGCGGAGCTTGATGTCCTCGTAGCCGCGGATGAGATCCGGCAGACCGGCGAGCTTCACGGCGCGCTCGTAGGACTCCGGGGACAGGTCCGCCAGCGCCTTGTCCACGAGCGCGCGGTATTCGCCGACGAGCGCGCGCTCCACCCGGCGCACCTCGGCCCGGCCGAACGGGTCGAGCGCGGTGCCGCGGAGCCGGCGCATCGAGGTCAGCATCCGGAACGCGCCGTCGAACCAGCGCCCGAACCGGATCTTCTTGGTCCAGCCCATGGCGCGGAGCATCGGCGGGTGCAGGTTGTACTCGACTTTCACGCCGTCCGGATACTCGGCGGCCAGGCGCGCCGCGAGGTCGTTCTTGAGATGCAGGCGCGCGACTTCGTACTCGTCCTTGTAGGCCATGAGCTTGAAGAGATACCGCGCCACCGCCTCGCTCAAGCGCGTCTCCCCCGGCATCGCCGTGCGCTCCGCGGCCGCCACACGCTTCACGACGTCCACGTACTCCCGCGCGTACGCCGCGTCCTGGTA
>JBGPXN010000081.1:0-20061 GCA_041492755.1 Methylomirabilia bacterium
CCCCCCGCGCTCGGAGCGCCGCGGCGGAGCCGGGGCGCGCCTCGAATTCCCTCACACCCTCTGAGTCTCACTGGGGCGTGATCCGGCGCACCCAGTAGTAGCGGGCGATCCGCCACACGTCGGCCGGGGCCACCCGGTTCAGCAACACCGTCGTCCCCCGCACTCCGCTCACCACCCCGTGGTCCTGGAAGATCCGGATATGGAAGTCCTCGGGCGCGAAGCCGAGCGTGATGGCGACGTTCACGGGGTTGCCGCGCTCGAGCACGGGCGCAAGCGCGGGGTCGAGGCGGCGCGGCGCGCTCGCGACGAGATAGACCTCCCAGCCGCCCCACAGCAGCGCGACGACGACGAGAAACCCGACGGTGCGGTGGCGGAGGGCGCTCACGAGCCGGCGCGTCTGCACCGCTCGGATGGTGTTCATGACGAGCCGCGTCCCCACCGCTCGCCGGTGCTCACGACGACACCAGCCCCCAGCGCTCGATGGTGCGACGCTCCAGCGGTTGGAGAATGAGCCGATCGGTCGCCAGCCACAGCCCACCGATCGTGATGATCCCGGCCAGGATCGTGTCGGTCTGATGGAAGTTGCCCGCGTTGAAGATCATGAAGCCGAGCCCGGTGCTGGTGGCGATCATCTCGGCGGCGATGAGCGCGCGCCAGCCAAAGCCGATGCTCATGCGGATGCCCGTCACGATGCTCGGCATGGCGCCCGGAATCAACACCTGGAAGATGACCTGCGCGCGCGATCCGCCCAGCGTCCGCACCGCCTGCTCGAAGACGCGGGGCACCGTGCGCACCCCGACCAGCGTGTTGAAGAACACCAGGAAGAACACCGTGTTGAACATGATGAACGTCACGCACGCCCATCCCAGGCCGAACCAGGTGACGGCCAGCGGCAGCCAGGCGATGCCGGAGAGCGCGTTGAAGAAGCTGGCGATGGGCTCGAGCACGGTGGCCACGCGCCGGCTGAGGGCCACCAGCACGCCGGCCCCGACGGCCAGCGGCACGCTCACGACGACGCCGAGCAGGACCCGTCCCAGGCTGGCGCCGATGTTGACCCAGAGCGAGCCGTCACCCGCCAGCTCCCAGCCCGTGCGCAGCACTTCGGTCGGGGCGGGCAGGAAGATGGGCGGCAGCACACCAGCCCGACTCACGGCAGCCCACGCCACGATGAGCACCAGAAACGGCAGGGCTCCTCGTCCCGCGCCCGCCAGCCGGGTGGTCATCGCTGCACGAGGCCCCAGCGCGCGATCGTCGCCGCTTCCAGCGGACGCAGCACGAAGTAGTCGAGCAGGAGCCACAGCGCGCCGATCACCGCCATGCCGAGCATGATCCGCGCGGTCAGGTGGAAATTCTGGGCGCTGAAGATCATGAACCCGAGCCCGTGCGCACCGACGAGCATCTCGGCGGCGATGAGCGCGCGCCAGCCGTAGGCGAGGCCGAGGCGCATGCCGGTGGCGATGCTCGGCAGCGCGCCGGGCAGGAACACGTCGCGCGCGATCCGCCCGCGCGACGCCCCGAGCGTGCGGAGGGCATCGACGTAGATTCGCGGCACGCTCCGCACGCCGAGCAGCGTGTTGAACGCTACCGGGAATACGACGGTGTAGTTGACCGCGATCAGGATCGTCCGCTCGCCAAAACCGAACCAGACGAGCATCAGGGGCAGCCACGCGATGCCTGACACCGCCTGGAAGAAGTTCAGCATCGGATAGACGAACTCGGCCACGCGACGGCTCGTCCCGAGCAGCAGGCCGACCGGTACCGCCACGGCGAAGGCCACGAGCGCCGCCGTCACCATCCGCCCCAGGCTCGCGGCCACGTACGTCGGCAGGATGCCCTTGGCGACGAGCTCGGTGAAGGCCGTCAACACCGCCGTCGGCGGCGGCAACATGTACGAAGGTACCGGCAGCGTGGCCGCGGCCACGCTCCACGCCCCGAACAAGCCGGCAAGGAGCGCGATCCAGGTGACCACGGTCTCGAGCGCGCTCACGTCAGGCGCCCGTTCCCGTGCCCGCCGGGTCGTCGCTCACGCCGGCGCGCCCCCGTCGACTTCGGCGCGGACCAGCTTGAGCACCTGGTCGCGGGTGGCGTCGAACGCGGGCTCCGAGGCGAGCAGCTTCCACGTCCGCCGCGCGCGCGGGATGGGCACGGGCACCAGGGCCTTGATCCGTCCGGGGTGGCGCGACAGCACGCAACAGCGATCGCCGAGGAACACCGCCTCCTCGACGTTGTGGGTCACGAACACGATCGTCTTGCCGGTGGCCTGCGCGATGGCGTTCAACTCCTCGCCCAGCGTGATGCGGGTCTGGGCATCCACCGCGGCGAACGGCTCGTCCATCAGCATGACCTCGGGATTCGCGGCCAGCGTGCGCGCCACCGCAACCCGCTGCTTCATGCCGCCCGACAGCTCGTGGGGATACTTCTTCTCGAACCCGACCAGCCCGACCAGCTCCACGAAGCGGCGCACCGTCTGCTCCCGCTCGGGCTTCGGCACGCGCTGGATCTCGAGCCCATGGGCGATGTTCCGCTCGACGGTGCGCCAGGGCAGGATGGCGAATTCCTGGAACACCACGCCGCGGTCGGGTCCGGGGCCGCTCACCGGCCGGCCGTCGAGCAGGATCTCGCCGCGCGTGGGCGCGAGCAGGCCGGCCACGATGGCGAGCAGCGTGCTCTTGCCGCAGCCGCTGGGGCCGACCACGGCGAGAACTTCCCCGTTGGCGACGTCCAGATCGATGCCGTCCAGCGCCACCACCCGTTCGCGCGTGAACGGGTTGACGTACTCGTGGCGCAGTCCGCGCACGGCGATCTTCGCGCTCACGACGCGGCGGTCGCTTCCCTCACGTCGCCCGCGGTGTGCTCGTCACTTCACCGGCGGCAGCTCGGCGAAGAACTGGGGATGGCTCTTCATGACCTTCTCGATGAAGCGCAGCTCGATCCCCTGCTGCCACGGCAGCGGCGCCCGCAGCTTCTTCTGCTCCAGCAACGTCTTGATGTTCTCGTCCCACGCCGCCACCGTCTGGGTGGTGATGCGGGGGTCGAAGACCATGTGGCCCAGCGCCTTGCGGGCGATGGGGGCTTCGAGTCCGGGCACCCAGCGGGTCGAGATCTCGGCCGCCTCGTCCGGATTCTTCCGCGTGTACGCGACCGCCTCGACCATCCCGAGCACGTAGCGCTCGACGACGTCCGGGCTCTTGTCGATGACGTCGTTCCGCACACCCATGTTGATGTAGTAACCGATGTGACCGCCGCCCCGGCTCACCAGCACCGCGTCGGGTACGCGGGCCTCCACCAGCGAGCCGTACGGCTCCCACACCGCGACGGCATCCACGCTCCCGCCCTGGAGCGCCGAGACGATGTTGCCGGGCGGAACGTTCAGAACCTGCACCTTGTCCCGCGGGATGCCCTTCTTGGCCAGGAGCACGCCGAGGTACTCGTCGGCCGTGCCCCCCACCGGGGTGCCGAGCTTCCGCCCCGCGAGATCCTCCACTTTCGTGACGCCCGTCCCCTTGCGCGTGAAGATGGTAATCGACTGGTCCCAGTACTTGCCGCTGCGGTCACCGATGACGCCGACGACGCCGCGAGCGGCCAGGCCGCGCTCGACCGCGACCGGGAAGTTCGAGAACGCCGAGCCGATGATCTGCACTTCGCCGGCCTGCAGCGCCTTGGCCATCTCCTGACCAGTGTTGAGGACCTTGAGCTTCAGGTCGATGCCGTGCTTGAGGAAGATGCCCTTCTCGACGCCGACAAAGCTCGGGACGTGATTCATGTTGTTGCCGACGGCCGCGTGCAGCACCGTCGGCGACTGCGCGGCGACGGACCACGCCAGGGCGGCCACCAACAGGAGGGCGACCGCAAGGCTGCCAGTGCGTTTCATGTCGTACTCTCCTCTCGCGGAATGCGGGCCAGTATATGTCATGCGCCCGGTTGGTCCTTCAGCCGCGCAGGTGGTGCCGGAGCTCAACATCCCGACCCCACCGGCGCCGGCCACGGCGGCGGCGAGGTCGACGGTCGCCACGTGCCCCATGGGTGCCTGCTGGATGGGCACGCGACAGCCGAGAAGCTGCGTGAACCGGGTGGTGAGCACGGTGTTCTCCCGCGGGTGTGGGTCGTGGACGGGTCGATCCTACCTCGACTGTCGAGGTCGACGCGCGAATGGGATCCGGCGGGCGGTGTCTCGGGTTAGTATTTCGTGCGAATCCTGTTCGAGGAGGTGCGCATGCGAACCAGAGGCCGAGTCCTCAGGGCAGTCGCCACCGGAGCGCTTCTGACACTGGCGACCGCCAGCACAACCCAGGCCGTCGAGGTCGGTCAGAAGGCGCCCGATTTCACCCTGTCCGACCCCAACGGCAAGCAGGTGAAGCTGGCCGACCTGCTCGGCAAGGGCCCCGTCGTGATCTACACCTTCATCCAGGCCTTCACCCCGACCTGACTCCGCGAGATCCAGGGCTTCGACGCGGCTCTGCCGCAGTTCGAGGCCGTGAACGCCCAGGTAGTGGGCGTAAGCGCGGATGCCGCACCGACCCTCAAGGCGTTCGTCAAAGACAACAACACCAAGCATCTGCTCCTCGCGGATATCCGGCGCACGATGCTGCCGGCGTACGGTGCCGTCATCACCGACGAGAAGCACCCGCTGTTCCGCTATCCCAAGCGCGCCTATTTCATCCTCGACAAGACCGGCACCGTGAAGTACGTCAAAGTCATGAACAACCCGACCGACCTCCTCAAGGCCGAAGAAGTGCTCGCGGCCATCAAGGAGTCCGGCGCATCATGAAGCGCCTCGCGGCGTCCGCGCTCGCCCTCGCGTTGCTGGCGGGGTCGGCCGCGGGCGCCGCCCCTAACTTCGCCGATCTCGGGCTACAGCCTTATGAGCCGCCGAAGCCGGCGCCTGAGTTCACACTCCCGGACGTCGAGGGCAAGTCCACGTCGCTCGCCACCCTGCGCGGCAAGGTCGTCCTGCTCTTCTTCTGGGCGACCTGGTGACCCACCTGTCGGGAGGAGTTACCTTCCGTCAACGCGATGTACAAGGAGTTGAGGGGGCAGGGGCTCGAGGTCTTGCTGATCAGCTTCCGCGAGAATCCCGACCTCGTGCGGCGGACCGTTCGTGAGCGTAGTTACATCGCCCCCGTGCTCATCGACGAGCCGGGGGAGGTGACGGGCGTGCGCTACGGCGTGTGGGGCCCGCCGACGGTCTACCTCGTCGACCGCCAGGGGCGTCTGGTCGCGCGCGGTGTCGGGCCGCGCGCCTGGTCGAGCCCGGCCGCGCGCAAGGTCATCGCGGAGCTTCTCGCCGCGCGCTGACGACCTGCTACCGGATCACCTGATCGGCCCGCTGCAAGCAACGACTGGGGAATCGTCAGTCCGAGCGTAATGCACCACCGCGCGCGCTATAGAGTGGCGAGCGGCGCGACGGGCGCCAGGTGCGCCACCCTCTGAGACAACGACCCGACCGCGAGAGGATGAGCCATGAGCGACATCGTACGGAACGCGGTGCAGAAGTATCGGAACTGGGGGAAGTGGGGACCGGAAGACGAGCTGGGGACGCTCAACTACATCACGCCCGACGTCATCAAGCGCTCGGCGCAGATGGTGCGGCGGGGTGAGAGCTTCTCGCTCGCGATTCCGTTCGACAGCACCGGCCCCCAGATCAACCAGCCGCGACGCTTCAACCCCATCCACCGCATGATCCTCACCGGTCCCGACTTCACCACCGGCGCGTTCCATCGGCCCGGCGGCGTCGGGTTCGCGGACGACATGATCATCATGGCGCTTCAGTGCGGAACCCAGTGGGACGCGCTGTCGCACTGCTTCCTCGACGGCCGCCTCTACAACGGATACGACGCGAACCTGGTCTCCAGCACCGGCGCCAAGCGCAACGGGATCCACATGATGGCGCGGCACATCGTCAGCCGCGGCGTGCTGCTCGACGTCGCGCGCGTCAAGGGCGTGCCGTGGCTGGAGCCCGGCTACGCGATCACCAGCGCCGACCTGGACGCCGCCGCGCGTGCCCACAAGGTCAGCGTCGGCACCGGCGACGCCGTGCTGATCCGCACCGGGCAGATGGCCATGTGCCGGAGCCAGGGCGGCTGGGGCGACTACGCCGGTGGCGACGCGCCGGGACTCTCGTTCCACTCCGCCGGCTGGATTCACGAGCGGCAGGTCGCGGCGATCGCGACCGACACGTGGGGCATGGAGGTCCGGCCGAACGAGATCCCGGACTCGTACCAGCCGCTGCACCAGGTGCTCATCCCGGGCATGGGACTGCTGGTGGGCGAGATCTTCGACCTCGAGGGCCTCGCCGAGGACTGCGCCCGCGACGGCGTCTACGAGTTCCAGTTCGTCGCGCCCCCGCTGCCGATCACGGGCGCGGTGGGCTCGCCGATCAACCCGCTCGCCATCAAGTAAGCCGCGGGCGTAGGCGCGCATCGCGTCCGCGGCCCCCACCAGATTCGCCCGCATGACCTTCTTCCTGGCTCTCGTGGTGGACGGGACACTCGCGGGTAGTCTCTACGCGCTCGTCGCCCTCGCCTTCGTCGTCGTGTACAAGGCCGCCCGTATGATCAACTTCGCCCTCGGTGAATGGATGATGCTGGCGTCGAGGTTCGTCGCGGTCGGCGTGCACGGCTTCGGCCTGGGGCTCGCGGGATCGCTCGGCCTCGGATGCGCCGGCATGGTGGCGCTGGCCGTGCTCTTCAACCGCATCGTGCTGCGCCGGTTGGTCGGGCGCCCCCTGATCTCGCTGATCATGGTGACCATCGGTCTGGGCGCGTTCATTCGCGGCGCGGCCGCGCTGGCGTTCGCCGGCATCCCGTCTCGCCTGCCCCTGCCCGTGCCCGAGGATGGCTTCACGATCTCCGGCGTGCCGGTGGCGGCCGACAAGCTCGTGGCCGCCGCCATCGCCGCCGTCTGCATCGCGATGGTGGCCTGGTTCTTCCACGCGACCCGAACCGGCGTGGCGCTGCGGGCCATCGCCGACGACCAGCAAACCGCGATGGCGGTCGGCATCGACCTCGACCGGTACTTCACGATCACGTGGGCTCTCGTCGGCGTCATCTCGGTCCTCGCCGGCACGCTGTGGGCGTTCGTGACCGGCGGCTCGTTCAGCCTCGTCCTCCTCGGCCTTCGCGTCTTCCCCATCGTCATCATCGGCGGCCTCGACAGCATCCCCGGCACCATCATCGGGGCCATCGTCGTCGGCGTACTGGAGAGTCTGGCCGCCGGGTATCTCGATCCCATCCTCGGCGGCGGCTTCAGCAACGTCGCGTCGTACGTTCTCCTGGTCATCGCCCTGCTCATCCGCCCCAACGGATTGTTCGGCCGGCCGAACATCGAACACGTGTGACCGGGCCGATGAAAACGGCCCATCTGCGTCGTTGACTCGTCGCTCCTCCCTGCGACGTGGCCGGGCCACGTCTCGGTCGTCGCTCCTCGTCGCCTAGCATCTGGACCGTTTTGATCGGCCCGCCACCAACCGGGTTCATCGGCCCGTCAACCCGCGGATAAAGTCGTCGAGGAAGAAATTGTAGAGGATCGCGACCGGCAGCCCGACCAGGAGGGCGGCCGCCATCAGCGAGCCCCAGTAGTAGATGTCGCCCCGGATCAGCGCCGTCGCCAGGCCAACCGTCACCGTCTGCTCGTACCGCGGCGACACGTAGACTACCGCGTACAGGAACTCCTGCATCGCCAGCGTGAAGGCGAAGATCATGGCGATGACGACGCCGGGGCGGCTCAGCGGCAGCACCACGTGCCAGAGCCCGCCGAGGACGCCGCACCCATCGACCCATGCCGCCTCCTCGATCTCGAAGGGCAAGGCCCGGAAGAACCCGATCAGGAACCACGTGCAGAACGGGATCGTGAAGGTCGGGTACACCACCACCAGCGCCCACCAGGAATCGAAGAGGCCGAGCCCGCCGACCACGCGGGCCAGCGGAAGGAACAGCACGATGTGGGGCACCAGATACGTCACGAAGATCGCGATCCCGATGTCGTCGGCCCGCGGCAACCGCAGCCGGGCGAGCGCGTACGCCGCGGGCGCCGCCGCCACCACCGTGATGGCGACCACGCAGACCGAGAGCAGCAGCGTGTTGACCAGCCAGGTCGTGAAGTAGGTCTGGGTGAACAGCGTGTGGAAGTTCTGGAGCGTCGGCGGCCGGTAAAACCAGAACGGAGACTGGCCCACGCGATAGAGGTCGGCCTCCTGCTTGAAGGCGGTGACGACCATCAACACGATGGGGACCAGCGCGATGACGAGGAAGGGCACGAGCCCGGCGTAGACCAGCGCGTGACGGAGGGGCGGTTTCACCGGCGAGTAGAGTACGATACGAGCGCCTCGCCACGCGCGCGCGGTGGCGTCCCGGGAGGGATCGGACGATGGCCTACGACCTCGTGATCAAGAACGGCAGGGTAGTCGACGGATCCGGACTGGCCGCCTACCCGGCGGACGTCGCGGTGCGAAACGGCCGGATCGTCAGCATCGGACGCATCCGGGAAGGGGCCCGCGAGGTGCTCGACGCCGAGGGCCACGTCGTCGCGCCCGGGATCATCGACGGGCACACGCACATGGACGCCCAGATCTTCTGGGACCCGCTCGGCACCTCCTCCTGCTACCACGGCGTGACCTCGGTCGTCATGGGCAATTGCGGCTTCACGCTCGCCCCCTGCGCCGCGGCCAACAAGGACATGGTCGTGCGCAACCTCCAGCGCGCCGAGGACATTCCGCTGGCGGCGATGGAAGCGGGCATCGACTGGCGCTGGACGACGTTCCCGGAATTCCTGGACTGCCTGGACTCGCTCCCCAAGGGCATCAACTACGCCGGCTACATCGGCCATTCCGCGCTGCGGACCTACGTCATGGGCGAGCGCGCCTTCGAGAAGGCGGCCGGCGAGGATGACCTGCGCGCCATGGAGCGCGAGCTCCGGGAAGCGATCCAGGCGGGCGCGATCGGGTTCACGACCTCGCGCTCCCCGAGCCATGAAACGCCCGACGGCCGGTACGTCGCGAGCCGCCTCGCCACGTGGGACGAAGTGCGGCGCCTGGTCGGCGTCATGGGCGAGCTGAACGCCGGGCTCTTCGAGATCGCGGGCGAAGGCGTGGACCGTGAGGCGGGCGACCCGCGGGTGCGGGAGTACCACGTACGGCTGCGCGACCTCGCCGTGGAGAGCGGCCGTCCGATCACGTTCGGCGTCTTCACCCGCCGGGGCGTGCCCGACGTCTGGCGTGCGTACCTGAACTTGCTCGACGAGACCGCCGCGGCCGGCGGGCGCATGTTCGCCCAGGCCCACAGCCGCTCGCTCTCCGCCCTCCTCTCCTTCAAGACCCAGCTGCCGTTCGATCGCCTCCCCGTGTGGAAGGAGATCCGCGCGCTGCCGCTCGAGGCGCAGAAGCGCCAGCTCCGCGATCCCGACGTGCGGCGCCGGCTGCTCGAGAACGCGGGGGCCCGATCGGATCGCAAGGCCCTCGGCACCGAGGCCCAGCCGGCGGACTACGACTGGCTCTTCGTCTTCGACACCGTGAGCGGTCCGCACCGCTCGGTCGCCGAAGTCGCCCGGCAGCGCGGCTGCCATCCGGCCGAGGCGATGATCGACCTCGCGCTCGAGCGCGACCTCGACCTGTTCTTCCTGCAGCCCATCGCCAACGAAAATCAGGACTACGCGCTCGAGATCATGCGGCATCCGCGCGCGGTCGTGACCTTCTCCGATTCCGGCGCGCACGTCTCGCAGCTCATGGACTCCTCGCTGCAGACGCACCTGCTGAGCCACTGGGTGCGCGAGAAGCAGGCGTTCACGCTCGAGCAGGCCGTGCGCATGCTCACGCTGGTGCCGGCCACCTACTGGGGTTTCGCCGATCGCGGCCTGATTCGCGAAGGCATGGCCGCCGACCTCATGGTCTTCGATCCCGACACGATCGCCCCGGAGATGCCGGAGGTGGTGGACGACCTGCCCTCGGGCGCGCGGCGTCTCGTGCAGCGGGCGCGCGGCATCGCCGCCACCGTGGTCAACGGCGAGGTCCTGTTGCGCGACGGCAAGCCGACCGGCGCGCTGCCCGGGCGGCTGCTTCGCGGTCCGCTGGCGCGCGCGTAACGCATGTGCGCGCGTAACGCGTCGTGAGGCTGGCCCTGAAGCGTCGTCCGTGAAGAAGGCGATCAGCTTCTTCAGCGAGGGCCTCCGGCTCGTCGGCGACGTCTACTACCCGGACGACCTGCGAGCCGGCGAGCGCCGCGCCGGGATCGTGTTGTGTCACGGCTACACCGGCGTCAAGGACCTCTACCTTCCCGACAACGCGCGGGTCCTCAACGACGCCGGCTACGTGGTCATGACGTTCGACTACAAGGGCTGGGGCGACAGCGAGGGATCGCGCAGTCGCCTGGCCCCGTACAGCCGCGTCGCCGACGTGCAGGCCGCGCTCACCTTCCTCGGCACGCTGCCGGAAGTCGACGCCGATCGGCTCGGCATCTACGGCACCAGCTACGGCGGCGCCACCGTCGTCTGGGTCGGCGCCATCGACCCGCGCGTGAAGTGCATCGTCAGCGTGGTCGGCATCGGCCACGGCACGCGCTGGATGCGCAGCGTGCGGCGCCCCGACGAGTTTCACGATCTCCTTGCGCGGGCCCACGAAGATCGCGCCCGGCGCGCGCGCGAGGGCAAGTCCGAGTTCGTGGCCCGGGAAGAGATCCTGTTGCCTGATCGGCAGTCGGCCGAGCTGGCGGCCATCGCGCGGCGGAACAACCCCGCGGCGGTGAGCAGCATCCCGCTCGAGTACGTGCACGAGACGCTGGAGTTCAATCCGGAGTGGGTTGTCGACAAGATCGCGCCCCGACCGATCCTGTTCATCACCAGCGACGACGATCGCCTCGTGCCACCCGAGGAATCGATCCAGCTCCACGCGCGCGCGGGCGAGCCGAAGAAGCTGGTGGTGCTGCGGGGCTTCGGGCACTACGAGGTCTACACGGAGCCGGCCTTCAGCCAGGTGATGGAACCGACCGTGGCCTGGTACCGCGAGCACCTGCCACCCCGCGCCCGCTGACGCGCGCGGGAGGTGGGTGACGCGCGCCGGTGAAGCGCTACGGTCGCCCGGTCAGTGGCCTTTCGCGGTCATGGGGTGGCCGGCCGCGGCGTCGGCGATCAGGTGATCGTTCTCCGCGGGCACCGCCCCGCTCACCCCGACGGCACCCACGACCTTCCCGCCCTCCACGAGCGGAACGCCGCCCTTGCCGAACACGAACTGATAGGGGCCGAGGGTGGCGACGTTGGAGGCGAAGAGCTGGCGGCCCGTGCTGAAGCGCTCTTCGAGATCCAGCGTGTTCGCCTGGAACGCGACGGCGGCGTTGGCCTTCGCGCGCGCGATCTCGGGCGTCACCCATAGCGCCCCGTCCATGCGCTCGCAGACCACGAGGTGTCCTGCCTCGTCGACCACGGTGATCGCAACCTTGAAGCCGAGCTCCTGGGCCTTGGCCCGGCCTCGCTCGACGCACGCGTGAGCCAGCTTGAGCGTCAGCGCCATGAAGTCCTCCCCGGACCCGCCGCGGCGTCCCTGGTCACGGCAGCGTCACCCACACCTGGTCCGCTTCCAAGCGCACGGGATACGAGGGCACCCTGCCTCCCCGCGTCGGCATGACGCACTGACCGGTCTTCAGGTCGTACATCCACCCGTGCCACGGACACGCCAGGCGCGTGCCCGTCACGCGGCCTTCGGAAAGCGGCCCGCCCTGATGGACGCACATATCATCCAGCGCGTAGACGGCGTCCCCGACGCGCGTCAGCACGATGCGCTTGCCCTCGGCCTCCACCAGGTGCGGTCGGCCCGCCTCGAGGTCCTCGAGGCTGGCCACGGCGACGTCGCTCACAGGTCTTCCTTGAGGACGAAGGCGCGATGCAGCCCCGTCATGTACTGCCAGCGCATTTCCGTGGCCTGCCGGACGGCGTCGACGGCCCGGGCGCGCTCGGCGTCCGAGACCGAGTAGGTCTCGACGATCTGGTACCCGCGCTCGCCGTGCACTTCGTCGGCCTCGATGTGGATGGCGAAGAACTCGATCTCGTGATCCGTGAAGCCGTACTTCGGCTTCAGCGGTGGCAGGTTCCGCCGATAGATACCCGGGACCTGCGACTCGAGCCCCACCAGCAGACCGGCGGCAGCCTCCTGGAAGGGATGGTGCGCCATCTCGTAGCACCACGCGGTGAGCCCGCGCGTGGTCGGTAGCTGCACGGTCCGCTCGACCTCGGCCCGGCTCACGCCGCAGGCCTCGGCGAACCGGATCAGCAGATCGACGTGCTTCGTGCCCGACTCTTCCTCGATGATGTTCTCGAGCAGGAAGTCACGCGCGGCGGAGTACGGACACTCGGCGTACACGGCGGCGCACCAGCGCGGGAACTGCGACACGTACTGATAGTGCTGGGCCGCCCAGGCGCCGAGCTGAGCACGGGTCAGCTCGCCGGCCACCCACTTCTCGGTGAAGGGATTCATCCGGCTGTGCCGGGCGTTGACGGCGGATTCGAGCTGCTTGCGGAACGGGCTCGGTTCGGCCATGGGGTGACTCCTCTCGTGTCCGGTCGGTGGTCCCGGCTGCGCGGCCCCGGCAAGCACGCCGATCGCCGTGCGAGCCGATCAGAACCGAGGACTCCTATCCCTGTCAACCGTCCCATCGATCAATCGATGGACCGGCCGGCAGGCGCACGCGTATCCTAGCGCGGTCATGCCCCACCGCGCGCGGAACTGGCTCGTTCGGGCGGCGCTGGGCTTCTGTGTCGTCGTCGCGTTCTGCATGGCTGTCGCGCCTTCCGCAGCCATGGCCCAGTCACCGCCGCGCGTGCCCGTCCTCGGGGTACTGCATCCAGGCCCGGCCACCGCGCGGCCTGCCGAGCTTGGACGCGAGGCGCTCGAGCCGGGGCTCAAGGAGCTCGGTTGGGTGCCCGGCCAGACCATCCGTGTCGAACACCGTTACGCGTCCAAAGTGGAGCAGCTCCACGAGATGGCCCAGGATCTCGTGCGCCTGCGTCCCGACGTCATCATCGCGTTCTCGAGGCCAATGCTGAGCAGGTGATCGCGCTAGCCAACCGCCACCGGCTCCCCGCGATCTACTGGCTGTCCAGGTACACGCAGTCCTTCCTGCGCGAGCGGATCGCCATCGGCTTTCGCGTCGGCCAGGAACACTTCGGGGCGGCGTTCGGGCTGTCGGAGAGCCCCGAGACCTCGATCGAGCGCTTCTACTTCGACACGATCTCGTATTACGAGCCGGCGCTGCTGGCCGGGCTCGCCTGCGTGGGCGCCGAGCGGTTGGTCATCGGCAGCGACGCGCCGTTCGCGGTGGGCGACCTGGCGCGCTCGGTGCGGGAGATCCGCGCGTTCTCGTTCCTCCCCCAGCGCGATCGTGCGAAGATCCTCGGCGAGAACGCGCTTCGCTTCCTCGGACTCGACCAGTGAGAGGATTCGACACCTGAGAGAGGAGAGAGCCATGCGTCATCGTCCCGCGCTCGTGATCGCCGGCGTCGGTGCGCTCGTGCTCAGCCTGCTCGCCCCGGCGCCCGCGGCGGAGAAGATCAAGGTCACCGTACCCGCCGCCGCCGTGACGTTCGGTCCGCTCTATCACGCCAAGGCCGCTGGGTACTTCGCCGAGGAGGGACTCGACGTCGAGATCGTCACCGTCGCCGGCGGGGGCGCCCTGCAGGCGCTGATCGCCAAGGACGCGCAGTTCTGCGTCAGCCCGAGCACCTACCAGCTTCAGGCCTTCGAGAAGGGTCAGAAGCTCCTCGCCACCATGAGCATCCTGACGCGGAACTCGATCAACGTGGTCATGCACAAGGACGTGGCCCGTGAGAAGGGCATCACCGAGAAGAGCCCGCTCAACGACAAGATCAAGGCGCTCAAGGGACTCAAGCTCTCGGGCGTCGCCGTCGGCTCCTTCTCCTATCAGGTCCTGGTTTACTATCTGCTCAAGGCCGGGATCGATCCGCAGAAGGACGTCGAGCTGATCGGCATCGGCGCCGGACCGGCGATGGTCCTGGCCCTCGAGCAGCGCAAGGTGGACGCCTTCGCCACCGGCACACCCGTCCCCGACGCGGCGGCCGCGCGCGGCATCGGCGTGATGATCGTCGACAACGCGGCCGGGGAAGACCCCGACTTCACCGAGTTCATGATGAACAGCGTCCACGTGCATCCCGACTTCGCGAAAGACCGGGGCGAGACCGTCCGGAAGTTCAACCGCGCCCTCCTCAAGGCCAGTCGCTGGCTCCTCGACAATCCCGTCGAGGCGGCGCTCCCCTCGATGAAAGCCTTCCTCGGCCGCCTCGACGACCAGGTCATCCTGTCGGGCTTCCGGAAGACTCGCCTCGGCATCCCGCGCGACGGCCGGATCACCGAGCGCGCCGTCAAGCTCACGCAGGACTTCCTGCTCAAGATCGGCGCGCTGAAGAATCCGATCCCCTACGACGCGATCGTCACCCACGACTTCCTGCCGAAGTGACGGCGGAAGCGGCTCCGCCCGTTCGGACGCTTGGTCTGCAATCCTGTCAGGTGGTGACGCGCCGCTGTTCGTTCGGGGAGGCGCCCGAGCGGGGCGTCCCGCTCACCGCGCTGCGCTGGTGGGGCAGCACACTGCCCACGGCGCTGGGCAGCCCAGATGCGGTCGTCGTCAGGAGACGAGCATTCCCCGCGGATCTACGCGCTCGCGTTCTGGTCCCCGCGTTGCTCCGTCGATGAGGGAATGCCGACTCGTCGTGCACGCCCCCCGCATTGCGCCGGCTGGCTTCCACCCCAACCACCGGTCGCAAGCGTCTATCGATCTGCTCGAGCGCAACCGCCGGTAGCAGCGCTGGACTTTCGCACGGGCCGCTCGCGGTCGCCCCCTCGATCGCGCTGCTCGTCGCACCGGTCCGACGACTTGGTCATCACCGGGCCCGCGGAGGCTGGTGAGCACGATTGGTCCTGTCTGCCGCGCGCCCGGCGAGCTCACCCTTGGCCGTTCCGGTTGGGGGCGCTATCGTAGGGCGCCACGCGAACCAAAGGAGGGAGCACGCTCATGTCCGTGGCACAGGTGGCTCCGCTTCCGTTGCCGGCTCACGTCGCGCTGCCGGCATCCCCGTCCAGCCCGCACCCTGTTCTTCGTGCAGTCAACCCGGCCGGCCCGCCGCCGTCGAGGCTCCTCGACCGCGTCCGCCAGGCGCTCCAGACCCGCCACTACAGCCGGCGGACCGAGAAGGCGTACGTGGGCTGGATCATCGCGACGACGATGATCTACGCCCACGTCTTCAACTGGGGCCCGGCCGCGGTGCGCAGCCCGGCCGACCGGATGCTCGGCACGTAGACAAGGCACCCATGGGCCCTCAACCGATCGTCCTCCCCGCCGTGCTATCCCGCGCGCTGGCGCCGTGTAGCACGGTGCGGGAAGAGGACGCGACCGACTGGCAACCGTGCGTCGCCACAGGGGCGGCCAGGCGACGGCGCCCGGCCGGCCTGGCGTGCTAGACTGCGCCGCCCGCAGCGTCGGGCGTGCTACTCAGTTGTGGCGAATAGAAAGTTAGGCGGGACTGATGAGAGAGAACCTTGAAAGTTAGGGACATCAAGACTTGGGCCGACGAATTCGCGGCTCGCTCCGCAAGCGACTTTGAGTTCAGCGATCCCTGGCACTTCAATGCTTGCCGCGATAAATACCCGCCTTTCCGCGGTCTGCCCGGTGTCTACGTATATTCGGAACCCGCCAACCCGATTTGGAATGTCGCGTTCAAGGACAGTGACGCCCGCGTGTGGTACATCGGGATGAGCGATACAGACGTCTGCGGGCGAATCTGGGATCACGTGACGCCAATCTACGACCCCGCAAACCGTCAGCCTTGGGTTCCCCGCTTCGCTGCCCATCAATGGCGTAACGTCGAGGCTGTTCCCGAGCAGATTCGAAACGCTATCGCCGGCGGCGAATGCGTCGTTTACGTGATCCGTATCGCACCCGGCGGGCCCCCACCCGGCAGACCGCGTGCCCTGGAGGCCTACCTTCTCGCTCTCTTCTACGCGAAGAACGGCGGACTCCCTCCCCTCAACACGGTGATCTGACGTGCCGCCTAACTTCGCAGTCGAGCAGGCCGCGGGCTCGCATTCGCTCGCCCGCGGCTGCTCACCGCGGCGTTCGCCGCACAGGCGGAGCGACCAGGGGCGGCAGGTGGGCGACTAACGGAGGGATGTCTCGTTTGCGCCGGCATGTCGGAATGGGGAGGCCACCAATGCGTTTCAGAGTGCTAGTAGCCGTTGTTGTCATCCTTTTCGCTCTGCCGCTTGCCGCCGACGCGCAGCAACCGACCGGGAAAACGTGGCGGGTCGGGTTCCTGGGTCCATCTTCAGCCGCCGCATCCGCTCATCTCGTCGCAGCCTTCCGAGAAGGCCTCCGCGATCGCGGCTACGTCGAGGGCCAGAACGTCGCGATCGAGTTTCGGTGGGCCGACGGCCACGCGGATCGCCTGCCGGCGCTGGCCAAGGAATTGGTCACCAGCAACATTGACGTATTGGTCAGCCCGACGCCGCCTGCCGCTCGTGCCGCAAAGAACGCCACCAGCACCATTCCTATTGTGATGCTCAATGTCGCCGACCCGGTCGGCTCCGGGCTTGTCGCCGATCTGGCTCGGCCCGGCGGGAACGTCACGGGGCAAACGAACGATGTACCCGGACTGGGCGAGAAGCTCGTCGCACTCGTGCGAGAGATTGCGCCGGGCATCCGAAGCGTGGCGGTGCTCAGGAACCCGAGCAGCCCGGTCGCGGCCGTTCAGTTGAGAGAGATCGAGCCTCCAGGCCGGGCGGCGGGGCTCGAGGTTCGGTCCTTCGAGGCGCGCGACCCGAAGGAATTCGAGACCGTCTTCCGCGCGATCGGGGAGGCTGGCGTCGGTATCTTACTCGTACGGGCTGATCCGATGTTCTTCGCACCCCGCAAACGGCTCGCCGAACTGGCTCTCGCGAACCGGATTCCCACAGTCGTCGAGCGACGCGAATATGTTGAGGCCGGCGCGCTGGTGGGGTACGGGCCGAGCCTCGTCGACCAGTTCCGCTATGCAGCAACGTTCGTCGACAAGATACTCAAGGGCGCGAAGCCTGCAGACCTGCCGATCGAACCGCCGGCACGGTTAGAACTCGTAATCAACCTGAAGACCGCGAAGGCACTCGGTCTCACGATTCCGCCGTCGCTGCTAACGCGGGCGGATCACGTGATCGAATGACCGATTGCAGCGCCTATGTTGGAGCCGGCGCAAGGGGCGTCGAACTTCGCGCTTCAACGGCCCGGAGCTCGCGTTGCTCGCTCCGGCCGCTGAGCGCGGGCGTTGATATGACTTCCACTGTCAAGAGCATTCGCCGGCTTCAGGATCGCACGGGCTTGTTCCTCCGCTCGGCCCCCGGTCCATCCGGAGCCAGGAGCCCATCCGGCGGCCCATCGCCCGCACCCTGTGGCGGCCGGGAGCGCGCAGCGCGGGTCAAGGGCGGCGGAGCCGCCGAGCCCCGGCGAGGGCACCCTTGACGCGCGCGAGCACTCCCCGGCAGCATCGGACCGCGATGGGCCCGCGTCGAATCCTGCGGTACCGGTCGGGCCGTCGGCTTACATCGCGGATGTCTCCGGCAAAGAACCGGGTTGCTTCATGCGGTGCTCGAGCCACCGGAAGAGGCGGAGCCCGTAACAGCGACGGTTGATCATGCTGATATCCGTGGGTTGGCTACCACCTTACTGGTGTCCGTCGCGGCGCCTGCTTCGCTCTAGAGACGAGGGTCGTGGCCGCCTCATAACGCGATCGAAGATTGCGCCGAAACCGGGGCCGCGCCGCCGCCGATGGCTCGAGTTCGTGATCATCACGATTGCTGCGGTCCGTCTATCTCCTCAAGGCCGCCGCCGGTCACGAGGCCAGCGGCACGATGCGCGCGATCACCCACGCGAAGGCCGCCATCTCGCGGGCCATCGCCACCACCACCTGGTTCCCAGGCTGAGAAGATACGCGAGCCCAACAGAGGCGGCTTATGATGCTGAACCCCATCGGGCATCCCACACTGGATCGGCGAAAGTTCCTGTTCGGCTGTGCGGCAGCCAGTCTGTCCGGCTGCTCCGTCGCGATATCGCGGCCGCCAGAGGATGAGCGCACGGTCGAATTTGCCGTGGTGATCCGCGGCGGGCGAGTGATCGATCCCGGCCAAGGTCTCGACCGGTCCGTGGATCTTGCGATCGAGGATGCGCGCATCGCGGCCGTCGGTTTCAACCTGCGCGGGCGCATCGTCCTCGATGCCGCGGGTTGTGTGGTCGCGCCCGGGTTCGTCGACCTGCACAGCCACGCACAGAGCGTGGCCGGGCATCGGCTGCAGGCCTTCGACGGCGTCACGACAACACTCGAGCTGGAGGCTGGCGCGAGCCCGGTGGCGGCAGCCTACGCCCGGGCTAGCGTCGAGGGCCGGCCATTGAACTATGGCTACTCCGCCTCCTGGACAGCCGCCCGGATCCAAGTGCTCACCGGCCACCGGGGCGATGGGCGGGCGACGACGATGCTGGCCCGCTTCGCCGATACGGCCTGGCAGCGCGAAGCCACCGCCGCCGAGGAGGACCGCATCCTCGGGCTGCTGGAGGCCGAGCTGGCCACGGGAGCCCTCGGAATCGGCGTGCTGGTAGGCTACGCGCCAGGGACAAGCTTCGGGGAGTACCGTCGCGTCGCGCGGCTCGCGGCGGCGAGCCGCGTGCCGACGTACACGCACGCGCGCGATCTCGTCGACTTCGCTCCCGATACGCGCATGGACGGTGCCGAGGAGCTGGTGCGCACCGCTGCCGAGACCGGCGCACACATGCACTTTTGCCACGTGAACAGCACCTCGGGACGCCACGTGGACCGGGTCCTCGCCTTGGTCGACCGGGTGCGACGCGAGGGCGCGGTCGTCACCACGGAGGCGTATCCCTATGGCGCCGGCATGACGGTGATCGGGGCCGTGTTCCTCGCCCCCGAGCGGCTGGCGTCGCGCGGTCTGCACCCCACGGACATTGTCTACGTGCCGACGAATGAACGGGTACGCGACGCCGAGCACCTGAGCCGCTTGCGTGCCACCGATCCAGGTGGCCGCTGCATCGTGCACTTCCTCGACGAGACGAAGGCGGCGGACACTGCGGTGATGCGCGCGACGCTGGTCCATGAGGACACCATGGTGGCCAGTGACGCGCTACCCCTGATCGGGCTTGGCTCCGCGACCGAGTGGGCGTGGCCGCTGCCGCCTAGCGCCCGCACGCACCCGCGCACCGCGGGAACGTTCGCGCGCTCGTATCGACGCCTGGTCGGGGAGGGCACACTGAGCATTGCCGAGTTCATCCGACGCGCGAGCTTGCTCCCCGCCGGCGTGCTCGCGGCGGCCGTCGGCGGGGCCGCGCGCAAGGGCACGCTCGCCGTGGGAGCGGATGCCGACGTCGTTGTGTTCGAGCCGGATGCGTTCCGCGACCGAGCGACCTACGAGGCCTCGACACAGCCGTCGACGGGGGTCCGGCATCTTCTGGTCGGCGGAGAGCCCGTCCGACCGGTGCGGAGGTTTTGATCGCAGCGCGAGTGCCTTTGGCTATAGCCGGTGCGTCCGATCGGGCCTCTAACCCCGGGCTCAGCGGCCGCGCCAGAGCCCGCGCCGCTGAACCCATCGTTGGGCCGTGGCCAAGCTCGGGCGACTTCATGGCGACCCTGACGCCTGATAGGGTGGAACGGTGCCGACGGTGCTGCGGGCCGGCCAGTCCCGTTTCCTCTTCTACTCGAGCGACGCGGAGAAGCCGCCGCACGTTCACGTCGAGCGAGATGACAACAGCGCCAAGTTCTGGCTGAGCCCCGTTCGCCTCCAGAGCAGTGGTGGCTTCAAGCCTGTTGAGGTTCGCCGGATTCAACGGTTGGTTGAGCAACACCGAGAAGCGTTGCTGAGGAGCTGGGATGCCTACTTCAACGCGTGACCTTTTGGCCGCCCGCGCGGTGGACGTCAAAGTGACGGACGACGAGCTTACCGTCCAGCTCGAGGATGGCCGAACGTTGGCGGTGCCACTCGTCTGGTATCCGCGCCTTCTCCACGGCAGCAAGCGCGAACGCGCGCGGTGGCGCTTC
>JBGPXN010000264.1:0-4620 GCA_041492755.1 Methylomirabilia bacterium
GACTACGTCTGACCCTGGTGCTATCTCAGTACCGTGCGTATTGAGAAGCTCAAGGCCGAGCACAACGTGAAGGTCGAGTGGGTGCACTTTCCCCTGCACCCGGACACCCCGGCGGAAGGCCGCGCGCTGGCCAATCTGTTCGGCGGGCGCGATGAGGACCGGAAAGCCAGGCACGCGCAGATGAAGGGGCGCATGGAGGCCGAAGGTCTTCCCTACGGCGAGCGCACCATGACGTACAACAGCCGCCTGGCCCAGGAGCTGGGCAAGTGGGCGGATACGCAGCCGGGCGGTGAGGCCATCCACGACGCGCTATTCCGCGCCTACTTCGTGGAGGCGCGCGACATCTCGCAGCCCGCGGTGCTCCTCGAGATCGCGCAGCGCGTGGGGCTGTCGGTCGACGGCGCCCGCGAGGTGCTGGAGAAGCGGACGTTCAAGGACGCGGTCGACGAGGACTGGAAGCTCTCGCGCGAATACGGGATCACCGGCGTGCCGACGTTCGTCGTCGGTCGGTACGGCGTCGTCGGCGCGCAGCCCTACGAGGCGCTTGAGCAGCTCGTGCGGAAGGCCACGGGGCTGGGGGATGCCGAGGAGTAGGTCTGGTGCCGCGGCAGCGCCGTGCGGCTGCCGCCCGTCAAGAGACGGAAGCGCTCGTCCAGGTGAGCGGTGATCTGCTGGACGGGCAAGGTGCGCACGCGTGCCTCGGCCAGCTCGATCGCGAGCGGGATACCGTCCAGCCGCTGACAGATCTGCGCCACGGCCGCCCCAGCTTGTCGGGCGGGAGATGGTGGGCGCAGTTCGCGTAGGTCGCGACCCGAGGGCGCCGGCCGCCGAAGAGTGCCGACACCGGGGCGTTCAGGAGCTTGCCCTTGAGGTCCCAGAGGGCAAAGTCGACGGCCGCCATACAGGTCCGGACGATACCCTCGCCACCCCGCCGGGGGACGGCCTCATGCATCCGCCGCCAGAGATGGTCCGTGAGCAGCGGATTCTCGCCGGCAACCACGGCCTTCAAATTTCGCCGGACCAGCGTCGCCACGATGTCGCTGGTGGCGCTTCCCGCGCTCACGAATCCCATGCCGGTCACTCCGGCATCCGTGTGGACCTCGACGATCTGGATGCCCCCCGGATCGGTCCGGGGTTCGCGCGATGCGCTGTACCGCTTCACCGTCACGTCCGTGATCTTCACGCTTCGGCTCCTCTCGGTTGCTTCGTGCCTCGGCGTCGACCGCTTGGCAGGCCAGGCGGCGAGCTATCCTCCGTTGGCTATTGTCTCGGCGGAATACCGGTCGACTGCCACGATACGAACTCGAGCCCGGACGGCCGCTTCGCCCAGATGGCGGTGAAGCGCAGCGGCACGGTACGGTCCTGGCCGCTCGACGTCACCTCGTACACCGCGGTGCCGGTGATGATTGCGAGGCAGCCGTAGGTGCGCGTCATCACGTCGCTGTTCGGAGTCATCTTGCGGTACTTCGTGCGTCCCGAGCGCATGCCGTCGATGTACTTCGCCTTGTCATCGGTCGCCGCGGAGGAGTGGTTGTACGTGAGGTCGTTGCCGAACAGCTTCTCCATCGCGGCGAAGTCGTTCGAGGTTTGTGCGGCGTGGCGCGCGGTCTCGGCTTTCATCGCCTCCTCGGCGGTGATGATTCCACTGCAGTCCTCGGCCGAGGCGGCGCCGGCAGCGACGACCCCCAGCACCGCGACCAGAGCGAACAGTAGAAGTCTGTATGCCATCGCGCTCTCCTCCCGTTGCCTGGACCAACGGGCCGTTCGATTCCGGACCAAGCTTCGTGCGTCCCACCGCCTCGTAGTTGACGACTTGGTACAACGCGGTCGAATCAGCGGTCAAGCAGGAAGTGGTCGGAGACCGGCCTTGGGTCGAGATCGGCGGGCAGACAGGACCGGTCAAGCTTGTCCGGACGTTGCGGACGGTGTACTAACGATCCGTGGACGACGAGCAACGTCGCATCCGTGGCTATCTGCAGGCGCAGGGCGCCAAACTCGCGCCGGCAGACGTGATCGACAAGGTCAGCGCCGCGATGGCCGATCTCCGGCGGGCGGCGGCCGCCGTCCCCCCGGCGCGCTTCGCCGAGCGCCCCGCGCCCGACGAGTGGAGCGGCAACGAGGTGATGGCGCACGTCGTCGACGCCGGCCGGCACTTCGGCGACCAGATCCTCGCGATCCTCGACGGCCGGCCGCGCACGGCCGCCGACCGGGAGCGCGATGCGACGGTGCGCCGGGCGGAAGAATGGTGGGCGATCCTCGCGCGCGATCGCGAAGCGCTCTTCACGCGGGTCCGCGTGGCGGATCCCCTCGCCGGCCCCGGCGAGACGATCGAGCACCAGATGTTCGGCCCGCTCACCTGGCGCGAGATGCTGCTGTTCATGCGGCTGCACGACCTCGACCACGCGGGCCAGCTCCAGAAGATCGCGACCGCGCTCGCCTGATGCGTCTCGGCGTCAGCCTCCGGCTCGCCAACGACAACTGGGACGACGCCGCGGCGTACGCGGTCGAGGCCGAGCGGCTTGGCGTCGACTACGTGTGGTAGGCGGAGGCGTGGGGCCACGACGCCGCCACGCCGCTGGCGTTCGTGGCCGCGCGCACGTCGCGTGTGCGCCTCGGCACCGCGATCATGCAGGCCGGCACGCGCACGCCCGCGCTGGTGGCGATGACCGCGATGAGCCTCGACGCGATGTCGGGCGGGCGCTTCATCCTCGGCCTCGGCGTGAGCGGCCCTCAGGTGATCGAGGGCTGGCACGGCATCCCGTTCGAGCGGCGATCCGCGGCGAGCGCGTCAGTTACAAAGGCAGCGTCTACGAGCTGCCGCTGCCCGGCGGCGAGGGCAAGGCGCTGCGCTCGGCGGCCAAGCCGCGGCCCGACATCCCGATCTATCTGGCGACGCTCTCACCGAAGAGCCTCGAGATGACCGGCGAGATCGCGGACGGCTGGCTCGGCACCTCGTTCATGCCGGAGCACGCGCGCATCTTCCTCGACCCGCTCGAAGCGGGCGCCAAGCGCGCGGGACGCACGCTCGCCAAGATCGACCTGCAGGTGCCCGCGGGCGTGGTGGCGTTCTCGGACGACATCGAGCGGCTGATCCCGCCGCGCAAACCCGGGCTGGCCTTCACGCTCGGCGCGATGGGTTCGCGCCAGCACAACTTCTACAACGACGCGTACCGCCGCGCGGGCTACGCCGACGTGGCCGCCGAGGTGCAGCGGCTGTGGCTCGAGAACCGGCGTGAGGAGGCGGCGGCGCGCGTGCCCGACGAGCTTGTGCTCAAGACCAACCTCCTGGGCACGGAGGCGATGATCCGCGATCGTCTCGCGCTCTACCGGGACGCCGGGATCAACACGCTGCGGATCGAGCCCTCGGGCGAGACGCTGGACGCGCGCCTTGCGAACCTCGGACGGCTGCGCGATCTCATCCGCACGCTCTGACCCGACGGGCGCTCCGACATGACGGCGGTCGAGCGGCACGATGAAGGCGCTATCGTTCACGGACACTGCGAGCCCGAATTCGAGCGGGTCCGTGATGCGCTTGCCGAGGTCCTGGCCTCCGGCGCCGAGGTGGGCGCCGCGCTCGCCGTCTACGTCGAGGGGCGCGCCGTCGTCGACCTGTGGGCCGGCCACACCGACGCCGCACGGACGCGACCGTGGGACCGCGACACGATCGTCAACCTCTACTCCGTCGGGAAGCCGGTCACCGCCATCTGCGCGCTTCGCCTCGTCGAGGCCCGCGTGCTCGATCTCGACGCACCCGTCGCTCGCTACTGGCCCGAGTTCGCCCAGGCGGGCAAGGTGCGGATCCCAGTTCGTTATCTGTTGACGCATCAGGCGGCGCTCCCGGCCATCGCCCGCACGCTGCCCTCGGGGGCGTGGAGTCACTGGGACGTCATGACGGAGGCGCTCGCCGCTCAGGCGCCGTGGTGGGAGCCGGGCGCCGGCCACGGGTATCACGTCAACACCCAGGGATTCCTGATCGGCGAGGTCGTGCGACGCATCACGGGGAAAACGCTCGGCACCTATCTGCGCGAGGCCATCGCCGGTCCCGCCGGCCTCGATTTCTTCATCGGCTTGCCTCCCGAGCTCGACGGACGCTGCGCCGACCTGGTGCCTCGACAGGCGACTCGAGAGGACGAGGAACTCCGGCGGCAGCTCAGCGTGAATCCCGAGAATCTGAGCGGCTTGCCCCTCATGCGCATCAACGCTTATCGCAACCCGCCGGAGATTTCCGGGACGGGGGTCGTCAACACGCGAGCATGGCGCGCGGCGGAGGTGCCCTCGACGAACGGGCACGGCAATGCGCGCGCGGTGGCGCGCCTCTATTCGGCGCTCGCCGGTGACGGCGAGCTAGACGGCGTCCACGTGCTTTCCCCGGAGATCATCGCGCGGGCGACCGCGGAACAGGTGCATGGGGACGACATCGTGCTGCAGCGCCCCACCCGCTTCGGGCTCGGGTTCCAGCTCACGATGGCCGAGCGCCCGCTCGGGCCCAACCCGCGCGCGTTCGGGCACTTCGGCGCCGGCGGCTCGCTCGGCTTCGCCGATCCCGACGCGCGTGTCGCCTTCGGCTACGCCATGAATCAGGGGCGCGGCGGCTGGCAGCACAAGCACGTCCGCCATCTC
>JBGPXN010000150.1:0-11482 GCA_041492755.1 Methylomirabilia bacterium
ATACCCCCCCCACGCTCGGGGCGCCCCCGCCAAACCCTGGGACCCCGCCATAACCCCCCAAACCCCCCCCCCCCCCGCGGGCCCCCCGCCCCCCCGGGGCCGCCCCCACAACCCCCCCCACCCCCCCCCCCCCCGGCCCGCCCCCCCCCCCCGGCGCCGGGCCCCGGGGGCCCCCTGGGGGGCCCCCCCCATGTACTCAGTCGGTCGGGGCCAGCAAAAGGGGGAGCCACCGATGTTGCTCATCAGGCGCTGGTCACTCGCGCTCGCCATGTTCGCCATTTTCTCCTGTGTCGTTCCTGGCTTCGCCGTCGCGCAGAACTACACGCCGCTCATCGTTGGCTGGGAACAGTTTTTCTCGGTCATGGCCGAGACCATTCAGGCGGGCGGACGCCCGCGCGTCGCCGGCCACATCCGCAACGAGTCGGGGTTTCCCGCACGCCGCATCCAGCTCCTCGTCGAGGGACTGGACGCCGCCGGTCAGGTGACTGGCCAAACGGTCGTCTGGCTCGGCCATGAGCTTCCCCCCGGCGCCCGCGGCTACTTCGACGTACCGGCTCCTCCGGGCACGCGCCACCGCGTCAGCGTCTTCGCCTTCGACTTCATCCAGAGCGCCTCGCTGAACGCCCCGTAACTCTTCGGCCGGGCGGATCTTCTCCGGCAACGCGTTCGACATGGCGGCAAATCGCGACGACATCGAGTCGCTGATTTCCGGCTGAGCGAGACACTACAGGCGCGGACTCGTACCCGAGCTCTTCCATCCGGCGGGCGAAGTCCACGATGACGGCGCGCGTGGCCGCGGGCCCGTAGACGGGGAGGTGGCAGCCGAACTCCATCAGCGCACAGGGGCGCGGCGGGCCATCAGCGCGGCGGGCCATCAGCGCGGCGGATAGACGAGGCGCTCGCCGAGCTCGTCGCCGTGGATCATCTCCACCAGGCGCGAGCGCTGAATCTTGCCGCTCGACGTCTTCGGAATGGTCCCCGAACGTACGAGCAACACCCGCGCCGGACGGTGCCCGCTCTGCTCGAGCACGCGGCGCACGATCTCGGTGACGAGCCGGCGGTGCGCGTCCTCGTCGGCGCCGTCCTCACGCACCTCGGCGACCACGTGCAACCGCTGGGTGCCCGTCCGGTCGCTTTCGATGCCGACGGCGGCCGAGTACCGCACGCCCGTCACGTGGTCGGCGATGTCTTCGATGTCCGCGGGCGCCACGTTTTGACCGGCCAGGATGAGCACGTCCTTGAGTCGCCCGGTGACGTAGAGGTAGCCCGCGTCATCTTTGAAGCCGAGATCGCCCGTCCGCAGCCAGCCGCCGGCCATGAGCACGTCGGCGGTGGCTTCGGGGTTGTTGTAGTAACCCGTCATGACGCCGGGGCTCGATACGCAGATCTCGCCATCGAGTCCGGCCGGCAGCACCTCGTCGCCGCCCTTGCCGTCGGTCCGCGGCGTCATGATGCGCACCGACACCCCGCGACAGGGGCGGCCCACCGAGATGAACCGGCCACTCGCGTCGAGCCGGCGCGGAGTGCCGAACGGCCAGATCGCGACGGCGAGGGTGGCCTCGGCGAGCCCGTAGCAGGGCGCGATCACGTTCTTCAGCCCGAAGTGTTCCTCGAAGGCCGCGATCGTCGAGGGGCGCACGGGCTCGGCGCCGGAGAGCGCGCCCCGCAGGCTGCTGAGGTCGAGCCCGTTGGTGTCGCGAACGTTCCGCACGCAGTTGCGGTAGCCGAAGTCCGGCGACACGGTGAAGGTCCCCCGCACCTCGGTGATCAGCTCCAGCCATTGCCGCGGATTACGCAGGTCGGGCGGGAGCAGCCAGAGCGGGGTGCCGATGAGGGGGGGCGTGAACGCGCAGCCGATCAACCCCATGTCGTGATAGAGCGGCAGCCACGACACCACGCGGTCGTCCGGCGTGACCGCGGCCGCGTCGGCCATGAAATGCACGGTGCTCACCACGTTCTTGTGCGTGAGCATCACGCCGCGTGGCTGGCCGGTGCTGCCCGACGTGTACTGCAGAAACGCGAGGTCGTCGGGCGCGCCCTCGGTGAGCTTCGGGGCCGGGGCGGACGCCTCGAGATCCGGCGGCTCCAGGACGGCCCGCACGTTGGGGGCCAGCGCGACGCTGGCGTCGACGCCGGTCCGGAACCAGCCGATCGTGGTCACGACCACCGCGTCGGAATTGCGCAGGACGTTCGCGGTCGGCTCCACGCCCAGCGTGGGATACAGCGGGACCGGCACCGCGCCGAGCCGGAGCGCGCCGAAGAACGTGTAGAAGAACTCCGCGCACGTCGGGTAGATGAGGGCGACCTTCTCGCCGGGACGCACGCCGGCGCGGGCAAGGCTCGCCGCGTAGCGCGCGCTCTGCTCCCAGAGTCGCCCGTACGTCACCGTTTCTCCGTAGACACGGAAGTACGGCTCGTCGGCCGACGCCGCGGCGCGCCGCCGCATCATCTCGGTGAGGGTGCCCGCCGTGTACGGGTTGTCCGCCATCCCGAGTTGGCTCATTCCGCATCTCCCCCACGCGCGTCGAGTGTTTCCTGCGCGGCCCGTTCGCGTCCCTGTCCCATCTCCTCGCCCGAGAACAGCGTGACCACCACCGTGCGGGGCGTCCCGCCCGCCGCGGCGAGCGCGCGGGCCAGACCGAGCGCGACCGCCGTCCCCGACGCGTTGTCGTCGGCGCCCGGATGCACGGCGCCGTTCACGACGCCGAGGTGATCGTAGTGCGCGCCGATGACGACGGCCTCGCCGGCGAGCGCGGGATCGCGCCCGGGCAGGATGCCGATCACGTTGGCGGCGCGTCGCTCCTCGAGCCCGACGGCGATGCGAAGCGACACCGGCCCGCCCACGGCCCGGGCGCCCGCGCCGGCCGCGACCAGATCGGCGAGCGAGCGTCCGCCCGGTCCGAGCAACGTGTCGGCGACGGCCGGGGTGACCGTCGCCGACGGAAGATCCATTCCGAGCGCGGTCAGCGCTTGCACGTCTTGCAACAAGCGCGCGGCGGGTGGAGTAGCAAGGGCGGCGCCGAGCGCGATTTGTGACGCCAGAAGGAGGAGGAGGACAGCGAGCACACCACGAGGCCGGATCACGCAAGTATTGTACACGGGCGCAGCGGGCGATCGGCGGGCGCGGCGGTCCATTCGACTGTACTACGGCTGGGACGTAGCCTCCGGGTGCGACCTTCCCAAGCAACCCGGGAAGCCGTATCCGCGCGCCGAGCATCCGGTCATTCGCACCCACCCGGTCAGCGGCCGACCGGCGCTGTTCGTGAATCGCGGTTTCACCACGCGCATCGTGCAGCTCGCCAAGCACGAGAGGGCCGCCGTGCTGGAGGTGCCCTACCGCCACGTGGAGACCCCGGAGTTCCAGTGCCGCCTCACCTGGCGCCCCGGCTCCGTCGCGTTCTGGGACAACCGCTGCGTCCAGCACCACGGGATGTGGGACTACTATCCGAATCGCCGCCGCGGCCTGCGGGTGACCATCAAGGGCGACAAGCCGTTTAACTGTCCCTGATCCTACCGTCCCTGACGCCGCTTACCGTTCGAACATCATCATCAGGTAGGCGAGAAACAGCAGCAGGTGGACCGCGCCCAGCAACACGTTGGTTCGCGTGCTGCTGAACGTCAGCGTGCTCATGCCCAGGGTCAGGACGAGCAGGATCGTATCGACCGCGTCGAGTCCCAGGACGATGGTGGTGCGGGTGAGCAGGCCGATCGTCAGTACCGCCGGAATGGTGAGGCTGATCGACGCCAGCACCGAGCCCAGCAGGATGTTGATCGATCGCTGAAGGTCGTTCGCGATCGCGGCGCGGGTGGCGCTGAGCGATTCCGGTGACAGGATCAGCGTCGCCACCAGAAAGCCGCCCAACGTTGCCGGCGCGCCCAGGACCCGAATGCCGTAGTCGATGGGCACCGCGATCTGCTTGGCCAGCACGACGAGCGGCACCAGGTACATCACGAGCAAGGTGAGGTGCATCGATACCGGATGCACCTCGAGATCGCCATGGTGAGCCGCGTCGGGGGGCGGCCCCGGCGTGTCGGTGTGGGCGCGCGGCGCGACGAAGTAGTCGCGGTGCCGCCAGTTCTGGATCACCAGAAACAGACCGTAGATCCCCACCGAGATGATCGAGAGGAACGCGGCATGGAAGCGTGACAGCGTGGGCCCCGGCGACGATCGTGTGTAGTTCGGGAACACCAGGCCGAGCACCGCCAAGGGCACGATCAGCGCCAGAAACGCGTTCGCGCCTTGCAGGTTGTATTCCTGCTCATGGTGACGCAACCCGCCCCACACCAACGAGAGTCCAACCATACCGTTCAGGACGATCATCACCACCGCGAACATCGTGTCGCGCGCCAGGGCGGGCTTGCCGTCTCCGGTGAGCATGACGGCCGAGATCATTGCGACCTCGATGCCGATGACCGAGAGCGTCAGGACCAGGGTGCCCAGCGGCTCGCCCAGTGTCTCGGCCAGCGCTTCCGCATGACGCAAGATGGCGAACGCCGCGGACAGGATCACGGCGAAGAGCCAGACCAGCACGAAGGCGAACCACCCGGGAGTGGAGAGATCCCCCAGCCACGCTTTGCCGAAGAACAGGAACAGCGCGGTGGTCGCGATCGTCACCCCGAAGCTCGATTCGCGTCGCACGAGACGCGCCAACGGCCTCATGGGACGTCTGCGGTCATGTCAGGGGCGGGTCGACGAGAGCGTCAGAGCTCGGGCCGCTCGGTGCTCGGGTGCGGGCCGGGCCCCGGCAATGGGGCCTTCGCCCCGCCTCGTGACTCGCCCTCGATCAGCGAGGCGATGTCCCCGTAGGCGTAGATCGTCGGCGCGTTGTTGATGGGCAGGCCACCCGTGTCCACCGACGGGCCGTACACGCTGTAGACCGGCCGCCCCAGCAACCGGAGCAGCGTGGTCTGTTCCGCCCGGTGATGAGCGGTGTGCGCGATCCGTCGCACCATGATCCAGGCGCGGCTGTGCACCGTCTCGAAGAACGCCACCTCGCGCTCCCACCAGGCGCCGTCCCGTTCGGCCAGGCGCGCGAGTCGCTTTCCGGAGTCTTCGGCATAGCGGCGAATGAATTCCAGGCGCGTCTCGGGCTTGGGCAGCGGCGGTGCGGCGACGTCGACGTCGAACATGGTGCAGAACCATTTGTCCTCACTCATGCACTGATGAACCATGTGCTCGCGAGGCGTGCGATCGCGGTCGAGCCGCGGATGCGGGCGCACGTTCAGGTCGTCGTCCGCGAACATGCTCCACACGTTGAGCGTCTTGAGCCGCTCGCTCGCGTACGTGTCGACCAGAAACCCGTAGCCCATCGGCTCAGCCCATCGAGATCGCGGCGCGGGCGACCGGGCTGGCGTCGCCGGAGCGCTTCCATTCCGCCTGCTTGAACGCGTCCGAGATACGCTCGAGCGGGAAGACGTGGGACATGATCTTCTCGAACGGGAACCGGCCGCGGCTGCGGCGCAGGAGCGCCAGCGCCTCGCCGAGCGCCCACGGCGAATAGTTCGCCATCGCGATCAGGCGGGCGCCGGTCCGGACCAGCGCGGTGGCATCGTACGAGAAGAAGTTGCCGGGCGCGATGTTGCCGATCTCCAGGTAGATCCCGCCGCTGCGCAGCATCCGCAGGCCCTCGGGGATGACGTCCGGGTAGCCGACGACGTCGACGACGACGTCGGCGCCGAAGCCGCCGGTGAGCGATCGCACCGCGTCGATGCGACGCTCCGCCGTCGTGACCTGGGACACGTCCACCGTGTCGTCGGCGCCGAACTCGCGCGCCAGAGCCAGGCGGCCGGCGACGCCGTCGATCGCGATGATCCGGTCCGCGCCCATGTCGCGCGCGACCGCGATGGCGTTGAGTCCGAGCCCGCCCGCGCCCTGCACGACCAGCGTGTCGCCCTGACGGAGCCCGGCCTTGCTGAGACCGTACAGCACCTGGGAGAGCGCGCAGTTCGCCGGGGCGGCGACATCGTCGGAGACCTCGTCGGGAATGCGGAAGACGAAGTGGTTCGGCCGCAGGTAGTAGTAGTCGCCGAAGGCGTTGTTGAAGTAGGGTGGCGTGCCCGCGGTCCGGTTCGCGCGCAGCTTGCGCGGGCAGTTCGCCATCTCGTCGCGCAGGCACACGCGGCAGCGCCCGCACGGGAAGACGTAGAGCCAGGCGATGCGATCGCCCTCGCGCAGGGGCTGGCCGGCCGCGTCGGTGGTGACGCCGGCGCCGAGCCGCTCGATGCGGCCGCACATCTCGTGGCCGAACGTCAGATCGCGCGGCGGGGAGCCGTAGACGTCCTTCATCTCGCCACGCCAGATGTGCAGGTCGGAGCCGCACACGCCCGCGCGCGTGAGGCGGACCAGGATCGCCCCCGGCTCGGGATCCGGCACCGGATACTCGCGAAGCTCGAAGTCGCCACCGTAGTCGCGTAGAACCGCCACGCGTCCCGTCTTGCTCATGGCTCATGTCTCCTCTGCATCAGTCGTGGTTCTCGTGGATCAGTCGTAGGTCTCACGCTTGCGCAGCTCGACGAACAGTCCGTGGCAATCGCGCGGATGCACCCAGGCGATGTCCGGGCGCGGGCTATCGACCCGGGCGCCGCGGCCGCGCAGCTCCTTCACCGCGCCCGGAATGTCCTTCGACTCGAACCCGACCAGATACACGCCCTCGCCGTGACGGGCGAGGAACTTCCCGACCGCCTTGTCGGGATCGGTCGGCTGCAGCAGCTCGATGTGCCCGATCCCGGTGGGCAGGATCGCGTTCTTGAACCCGAACTCCTTGGACTCGCCTCGATGGTGCACGCGCAGGCCGAAGAGCGTCGTGTAGCGCTCGATCGCCGCATCCAGATCCCGCACCACGACTGACAGCTCGACGACGTCTCCAAGCACGTGGTCCTCCTTTGCCGTTCCCGGCGACACGACTGCGTGCGCCGCTCGGCACCAAGTTCAGTACCGGCCCCGTCCAGTCCCGCGGCCACCACCGGATTGCTGGCCGCCGGCTCTGCCCGGCCGGCCCGGCGTGGTCCCGGTGTCGCCGCGGAGGCCGTGGTCTTCATTGCGGTCCTCGACCACCTCCTGCGATTGCGCCACGTCATTGGCGAGTTGGGCCAGGTCCACGCCGTGGTCACGAGCGATCTGTTCCCAGGTCTTGCCCCCCTCGAACTCGGCGACGACCTGCTCGAACGTGAGTCGCGTGCCCCTCGACAGGCGGTGCACCACGAGGATCTCGCCCCATCCAAGCCCAGTGCGCGCGCGCTCCGCCCGCAGCGTCTCGACCTCGATCCCAAGCGTACGTGAGAGGTGGCCGACGACGACACGATTGCCGTCCCGCTCCTGGGCCGCCCGCTCGATCGCGGCCGCGCGCTCCTCGAGGGTCGGCGCATCGGCGGCCCAGGCCAGCGGGCAGCCGAGCCCCATCAACAGCGCGAGGATGACGGCAGCTCGTCGCATCGCCGTGCCGTCAGAACACGGCCAGCGGGTTCGCCGGCGATCCGGTCCCGCCAACGACCCGTAGCGGCGCGATCACCAACATGAACTCGTCGCGCCCTTCCTCCACGGCCGCGTGGGCGAGCGGCTCCAGCAGCGCGTTGTCGAGCAGCGCGACGCCGTAGGCGAAGATCGCGGCGTGGACCGCCCACGGGATGTCGTAGCCGATGGGCAGGTGGTCGAGCATGTCCCACACCAGCACCGACACGTCGTGATCGCGCAGGAACGGTAGACAGGACACGTGCAGTCCGGGGCGGAGGTTGGGTCCGCCGCCGAACGGGCGGCCATACGGAGTCTCGGGGTTGGCGGCCTGCCACGCCTCGCGCCCGGAGTAGACGGCCACGGCGTCGCCGGGCTCGAGCGTCATCTCGCGGTCGGCGAGCATCTCGTCCAGCTCCCAGCCGTGCACGGGCGCGTCGTGGGTGACGTGGGAGACGCCGCGGTGGCGCGGCACGTCGAACAGCACGCAGCGGGTGACGATGCCCTCGCTCCAGTGCTCGACCGAGCCGAACGTCGCACCGTCGAAGGTGATCTCCTTCTTCGGATCGCGGCCGTTCCACATGCCGGCCTCGTCCCAGGTGTGACAGAGGGCATCGATGTGGGTGGAGGCGACGCCGTGGTAGAAGATCCCGTAGTAGTCGGCGGAAAAACCGCCCTTGCCTCGGGGCACCGTCCGCATGAAGTGATGGGCCGGGTAGTAGTTGTTGATCCCGGGCTCCTTGGGGAACGGCCGGCTCAGCGACAGGCTGCGCCCGGAGTGGACGAGGCGCGCCGCGGCCGCTCGTCTCGCGGGCGTGATGAGGTTGATCGCGCCGCGCTGGTCGTCCTTGCCCCAGCGCCCCCAGTTGTTGCGCGTGGTGAGCCAGCTTTTCACTTCCGCCTCGGTCGGCAAGCGTCGGTCGGCCATCCCGTCCTCCTGGAATCTGTGCGGCAATTCGAGGAGCGCTGCGGCTTTGCCGAAGCGCTCCGAGCGCTGGGGGTATCGGGGGCCATGTCGGGGCCCCCGATGATCTCAATTCGGCCGCATGATGTAGAACGATCCGGTGGCGAGCGCCACCAGCTTCTCGGCCTCGTCGCGGACCCGCGCTTCCAACACGCCGATCCGACGCCCGCGGTCCACCACCACCGCCTCGCACGCGAGCGTGCCCTCGAGCGCGGGGGCCACGTAGTTGATCTTGATCTCGAGCGTCACGCAGCGCTCTCCCGCGTCCAGGCGCGTGGTCAACGCGGCGCCCATGGTGGTGTCGGCGAGCGTGTAGATGACGCCGCCGTGCACCACGCCGTGCGGGTTCAGGTGCTCGGGGCGGAGCTTCACCGCGAACACCGCGCTCCCCGTGTCCAACGACACCGCTCGCAGGCCGACGAGGTCAGCGAATTCGCCAGCCTGCGTCATGCTGGGCTCATTGGGGGCAGCAGGGCCGCAGGCTCGGTCGCGGGAGGCAGGGCCGCACGCTCATCGCGGGAGCACGATGTGATCGTAGGCTTCCGCGTAGGCGTACCCCTTGGGCTTGCCGATCTCCGCCGAGCGCTCGCGCACGCGTTTTTCCACGCCGGCGAAGTCGCCGACCTGGCTCTGGTGGCAGGCCACGGCCTCGAGCTTGAGATCCATCGTGTCCGTGATGTCCACGACGAGCTGTGGGTTTTCCCACTGCATGACGTACACCTCGCGCACCTTGTGCGGCTCGAACTCCGGCATCAGCTCGGGAAACGACAGGTGGTCGCGGGCGAGCGGATACACGCAGTCGAGCACGACCCCGGCCACGATGCGATGATCGCGGTGGGACGCGTAGAGGTTGGTGGTGCGGAACGGGTTCATGGTGATGATGAGATCGGGTCGCCAGCGGCGGATCTCGCGGGTGACGTCGCGCCGGAGGTCGCGGGTGTCTTCGACCTCGCAGTCGGGATAGCCGAGGAATTCCACGCGCTCGACGCCGAGCGTGCGGGCGGCCGCGCGCTGCTCGCGCTCGCGGATCTCGGCCAGGCGATCGGGCGTCATCGACCGGTCCCCCGAGCCCTTGTTGCCGTTGGTGGCGATGACGTAGGTCACCTCGCGGCCGTCCTTCACCATCTTCGCGACGGTGCCAGCCGCGCCGAACTCCGAGTCGTCCGGATGCGCGGTCACCACCATCACCCGCTCGATCGTCTGGGACATGCCGACTCCTTGGAAGAAACGTTTCGGTTCCGATGCCGGGGCCCAGCATACCGATTCCCGTGCTCGATCGCACCCGGGTCGTCCACGAACCCGCTGCTATAATCGCGCGCGGATCATGGCCGACGCGCGCCGCTTCGGCATCGTCACCGTGCTTGGGCTCCTGGCCGGCGGCGTCCTCCTCACCGGTGCGCCGCTCGCGGCGGGCGCCGTGCGGGTGGCGGGTGTGAGCCTCGCGTGGTGGTACGCGGTGGTGGCGTCCATCGTCGCCGTCGGGGTGACCGCCCTCGTGCTCTCGACCCGCGGGGCGGCGACCGCCGACCCCGACGCATGACGGCGGGCTTCCGGGCCGTCGCGGCCTGGACGAGCCCCGCTGCCGTGGCCGCCGTCGCCGCGAGCGTCTACGCCGGAGAGCCGCTCGCGCCGTTCGCCACGCTCGCGCTGGTCGCGGGGGCGCTCATCGCCCTCCTCCATCATCCGCCCGTCGCCCCGCGCCGCACGCTGACGTGGGCGCGCGCGGCCACCGCGGCGGCGGTGCTCGGCGCCAGCCTCCGCGTGCTCGGCGACGCAGCGCGCGTGCACGCGCTGCCCGCGACGGGGGTGGTCGTGGCCGCGGCGGTCCTCGCCGTCGCGCTCACGTCGTGGCCGGCGCTGGCCGTGCGCGCGTTCGTCCTCGTGCCCGTCGGGGTGGCGGCGCTCCTGGTGGTGCCGCTGGTCATGGGACTGACGTCGAGCCGTCCGCCGTGGCGCGCATGGACGGAAATCGCGTCGCGCCCCGCATTGATCTTCGCCGCCGGCAGCAGCGCGGTGACGGCGGGACAGCCGATGTTCGACCCCACCACGCTCGTCTTCACCGAATCGCACCGCGTGATCGCGGTGACCCCGGGGACGTACCGCACGCTCGAGGACGACGGCGGACGGCGTACCGTTCGGGAATGGCGGCTCGGCAGCGGCGAAGCGCTGACGCTGAGGCCCGGTGATCACCTCACCGTGGAGGCCGGTGCCCGTGTCCGGTTCGAGTCCGGCAAGCGCGTGCCCGGCGTCGCGGCGTCGGGCGTGGCGTGGGCGCGCGCGCGCGGTCAGCGTCCGCTCGTCACGCTGGTCCAGGCCCTCGGCGTGGTGGTGACCCTGGTCGGGGGCGCGCTCGCGCTCGTCCGCGCGCCGGCGAGCGCCGGGCGCGCGCTGGCGTGGGGCCCGATCGTCGTGTTGCTCGCCGCGCTCGCGCCGGCGGCCATCGGCGTGTATGCCGTCTGGGCCGCTCCCGAAATCGGACTGGGGGCGCCATGGGCCGCGCCGCTCGTCCGGCTGTCGGCGGTGGCGTTGCCCCCGGCGGCGAGGGCCTGGGTGAGCGCCGTCGTCGCGGGCGGGCTCCTCGCGCTGTTCCTCGCGTCCGCGGGCGCGTTGCGCGCGATCCTGCGCGACGGCGTGCCGCGGGCATCCACGGGCTGGCGGCGCACCCTCGAACCGGCGTTGTGGATCGGCGTCGTCGCGCTGGCGGTGGCGATGGCCCACGCCCCGGCGGATCCCTCGACGCTGCTCGCCCTGGGATTGGGGCTCGTCGCGGCGGCGGTGACGGCGCCCGGTCTGGCCGCGGAGGACGGGCGCGCCGTGCTCGTCGGCTCGCTCGCGGGCGCGGTGACGCTGGCGGCCGCCGTCCTTGCCGCGCGTGGCTTCTCGGCCGGGAGCTCGCTGGGGGAGACGCTGGCCCGCTACCCGGCGCTGGTGGCGGCTCCGCTCGCCTGGACCGTGTCCCGCTTGCAACGCGCCGACCGTGCGTAACGTCGCGTCGCCTCTGTGAATGTTGCCGGCACGCGGCGGGACTGACACAATAGGCCGACATGGCCAGTGACCGGATCGTCATCCGG
>JBGPXN010000023.1:0-40776 GCA_041492755.1 Methylomirabilia bacterium
GAGCGCGCCGACCACGCCGAGGTTGCCTTCCACCACGATGCGCGCGGTCACCCCGCACGCGCGGGCGATCTGCTCGATCACGAGCACGACGTCGATCACGGGCCGGCCGCCGCCCCCCTGCTCGGCCGGAATCGTCATGCCCATGAAGCCGGCCGCGACGAGGTCCGGCACGTTGTCCCACGGGTACTCCTCGCGCTCGTCCCAGCGTGCCGCCCGCTCGGCGAAGACGTCGTCGGCCAGCTTGCGGGCGCGGGCCTGGAGGTCCTTCTGGCTCGGCGTCAGCTCGAAGTCCATGGGGCGCCCCTCAGATGTGGATCGCCTGCCCGAGCGCGGCCAGGGTTGCTTCCAACGCGGCCTCGGACAGCGTCGGGTGCGCGTGGATGGTGTGCATGATCTCTTCGAGCGTCGCCTCGAGCGTCCGGCCCACCGCGAACTCGTGGATGATCTCGGTCGCGTCGGGACCCAGGATGTGGACGCCGAGAATCTCGCCGCTCGCCTTGTCGGCCACGACCTTGACGAAACCCTCGGTGTCGCCGAGCGCGACCGCCTTGCCGCTGGCCGTGAACGGGAACTTTCCGACGGTGATCTCGCGCCCGGTCTCGCGCGCGCGCGCCTCGCTCAGCCCGATCGACGCGATCTGCGGGCGACAGTACGTGCAGGACGGCACGTTCGTGTAGTCGATGGGGCGGGCGTCGCGGCCGGCGATGGTCTCGGCGGCCAGGACGCCCTCGGCCATCGCCTTGTGCGCCAGCAGCGGCGCTCCCGCCATGTCACCGATCGCGTAGACGCCCTTGAGCGACGTCTCCATCCGCGGCGACACCTTCACGAACCCGCGCTCGACGGCGACGCCCAGCGCCTCCAGTCCCACGCTCTTGAGCTTGGCCGCGCGTCCCACCGCCATCAGCACCTGCTCGGCCTCGAGCCGACCGCCGTCCGTCTCCACCGTCACCCCCGCGGCCCCCGTCGTGACCCGCGTGACTTTCACCCCGGCGCGCACCCCGATCTTCCGGCGTCCGAAGCTGCGGGCGAGCTGAGTCGAGATCTCCTCGTCCTCGATAGGAACGATCCGCGGCAGCGCTTCGAGCAGCGTGACCTCGCTCCCGTACGACGCGTAGATGTCCGCAAACTCCACGCCGACCGCGCCCGCCCCGATCACGATGATCGAGCGCGGCCGCGCCTCCTGCCGCACCGCCCCGTTGGACGAGATCACTCGCTGCTCGTCGATCGCCACCCCGGGCAGCGACTTCGGCTCCGACCCGGTGGCGAGAATCACCGCTCGACCCTCCAGCGTCTCGTGGCCGCTCTGTCCGGTGACCTCGACCCGCGTCGGCGCGGCCAGAACGCCCCGGCCCGGGAACAGCCGGATCTTGTTCTTGCGGAACAGGAATTCGACCCCCTTCGCCATCCGATCGGCAACGCCCCGGCTCCGCTTCACCGCCTCCGCATAGTCCGCCCGCACTTCCCCGACCCGAATCCCGAACTCCCCCGCCCGCTCGACCAGGTGGAGCACCTCGGCATTGCGGAGCAACGCCTTGGTCGGAATACACCCCCAGTTGAGACACACGCCCCCCGGTCGGTCATCCTCCACCGCGGCAACGGACAGCCCGAGCTGCGCACACCGAATCGCGGCGACATATCCCCCGGGTCCCGTGCCCACCACGACGACGTCGAACGTGTGCGTGCTCATGATCCGACTGTCGATGCGCGCCCGCCGCGCGCTGGATGCCGCGGAGTCGCCGGGAGGATGCTCGGGGTGATGGGGGGCGCGAGGACCGCCCCCGGCCGCTTCCGGCGGCAGGCCCCGCGCGATCGGTCCCTCCAACCGCACGAGCGCACGGCGTTACACCAGGAGCCGGAGCGGCTCTTCCAGCAAGCGTTTCACGTCCTGAAGGAAGCGTGCGCCCATCGCGCCGTCCATGACGCGATGATCACACGACAGCGTGAGCGCCATGAGACGCCCAACCGCGAGGCCATCGCCTTCGACCACGGGCATCCGTCGCACGGAGCCGACGGCGAGAATCGCGCCCTCGGGCGGATTGATGATCGCCGAGAACGCCGCGACGTCGAACATGCCGAGGTTCGAGATGGAGAACGTCGCGCCGGACATCTCGGCCGCCCTCAGCTTGCGGCCGCGCGCGCGCTCGGCGAGGTCGCGCGACTCCGCCGCGATCTGGGCCAGCGATTTGGCGTGGCAGTCGCGCAGCACCGGGGTGATCAGGCCGTCGTCGAGGGCGACGGCGATGCCGATGTGGGCGCGGTGATGACGGCGGATCGTGTCGCCCTGGAACGACGCGTTGACGCCGGGATGCTCGAGCAGGGCCCGCGCGCAGGCACGGAGCACCAGATCGTTGGGCGAGATCTTCGGCTGGCCCTCGAGCGAGTTCAGCTCCTCGCGGAGCGCCCACGCCCGATCCATCGCCACTTCGCTCGTGACGTAGAAGTGGGGCACGGGCGCCTTCGACAGCGGCATCCGCTTGGCGATGATCGCCCGCGTCTGGGTGAGCGGCACGTCCTCCCACTCGGGTCCCCCGGCGGCCGCGGCCGCCGGGCGCGCCGCCGGCACCGGGGCCGCGGTCTCGACGTCGCGTCGAATGATGCGCCCCCCCGGTCCGCTCCCCTGGATGAGTCGCAGATCGACGCCGGACTGCGCGGCGATCTTGCGGGCCAGCGGTGACGCCTTCACGCGCGCCGGCGGGCCGGCCGCGGCCGGAACCAGGGCGGCCGGCCCGGCCGGCCGGGGGGGCGCGGCCGGAGCCGATGGCACACTCGCGGCCCCCGAGGTCGGAGCGGTGGCGGCCGGCGCCGGCGCGCTGGCGATCACGGAGGCGATGTCCTCGCTCGGTTCGGCGATCACCGCGAGCAAGGCGCCCACCGGGGCCCGCTCGCCGGCAGGCACGAGGACCTTGCGCAGCACGCCCGCGCCGAACGCCTCCATCTCGACGTCGGCCTTGTCGGTCTCGATCTCGGCGAGGATGTCGCCGCCCTGGATGCGATCACCCTCCTGCTTGAGCCACTTGATGACTTTGCCCGTCTCCATCGCCTCGGAGAGCTTGGGCATCACCACCTTGCTCACGGCCATCGCTCAGCGAGCTCCGTTGGCGTAGCAGACCTTGCGGATGGCGTCGATGATCTTTTCCTTCGAGGGCAGCTTGGCCTTCTCGAGGTTCTTCGCGTAGGGCATGGGCGCCTCCGCGCCGTGCACGCGCACCACCGGCGCGTCGAGGTCGTCGAAGGCCTGCTCGGTGATGAAGGCGGCGATCTCCGATCCCATCCCCGCGAAGCCGGCGCCCGCCTCCACGACCACGGCGCGATGGGTCTTCCGGACCGAGCCGATGATGGTCGCCTCGTCCATGGGCCGGAGCGTGCGGGGATCGACGATCTCCACCGAGATCCCCTCCTTGTCGAGCTCCTCGGCGGCTTCCATGGCCCGGTACATCATGCCCATGTAGGCGATCACGGTGACGTCGCGGCCGTCGCGGCGCACCACCGCCTGCCCGAGGGGAATGACGAAGTCCGGATCCTCGGAGACCTCGCCCTTCACCGGATAGAGCGTCTCCGACTCGATGAAGACCACGGGGTTCTCGTCGCGAATGGCCGCCTTGAGGAGCCCCTTGGCGTCCATGGGCGTGGAGGGGCGAACGACCTTGAGCCCGGGCACGTGATAGAAGTACACCTCCATCGACTGCGAGTGCTGGGCGGCGAGCTGGTGCGCGGGCCCGCCGGGGCCGCGGATCACGATGGGGACGTTGAACTGACCGCCGGACATGTAGTTCAGCTTCGCCGCCGCGTTCACGATCTGATCGAGCGCGAGCAGCGCGAAGTTGAACGTCATCATCTCCACGACCGGGCGCAGGCCCACCATGGCGGCGCCGATGCCGACGCCGGTGAAGCCCGATTCCGCGATGGGCGTGTCCACGATGCGCCGCGGCCCGAACTCCTTGAGCAGTCCCTGGGTCACCTTGTAGGCGCCCTCGTAGAGCCCGACTTCCTCGCCGATGACGAACACGCGGTCGTCGCGCCGCAGCTCCTCGCGCAGGGCGAGGTTGAGCGCTTCGCGATAGGTCATCACCGCCACCTCAGCGCCCTCCGAGCCCGAGGGGATCCTCGTCCCGGTAGATGTCGGTGAGGAGCCATTCCGCGGGCGGCTCCGGCGAGCGGTCGGCGAACTCGACCGCCTCGTCGGCCAGGTCGTTGACGTCCTTTTCGATGGCCCGGACGTCGTCTTCGGTGAGCACGCCGCTCTCCAGCATCCGCGTCCGGAACAGGACGATCGGGTCGCGAAGCTTCTCGCGCTCGACTTCCTCCTTGGTCCGGTAGACCGCGCCCGCCGGGTCGCGCATGGAGTGGCCGCGGAACCGGTACGTCCGGGCTTCGAGCAGCGTCGGCATCTTGTCCTTCCGCGCCCGCTCCACCGCCCGCGTCGCCGCCTCGCGCACGGCGAGCACGTCCATCCCGTCGACCGCCTCGCTGGGGATGCCGTAGGACTGGCCGAACTTCCAGATCTCCGTCTGGGCCAGCGCGCGCTCCACCGACGTGCCCATCGCGTACCGGTTGTTCTCGCAGACCCAGAGCACCGGCAGCTTCCACAGCGCGGACAGATTCATCGCCTCGTGGAACTCGCCCTCGGGCACGGCGCCGTCACCGAAGTAGCAGACGATGACCTGGTCTCCGTCCCGGTAGTTGATCGCGAACCCCACGCCCGCGGCCAGCGGCAGGTGCGCGCCGACGATGGCGTGACCGCCGAGGAATCGGCGGCTGGCGTCGAACAGGTGCATGGACCCGCCCTTGCCCTTGCACAGCCCATCGCGCCGGCCGAACAGCTCGGCCATCACCCGACGCGGGTCGGAGCCCTTGGCCAGGCAATGGCCGTGCTCTCGGTAGGTCGAGATCGCGTAGTCGTCGTCGCGCAGCGCGGAGGTCACCCCCACCGCCACCGCTTCCTCGCCGATCGACAGGTGCAGGAAGCCACCGATCTTGCCGAGGGCGTAAGCCTCGGCGGCCTTCTCCTCGAAGCGGCGGATGAGCATCATTTGCATCAGCAGCCGGGCGGCGAGGTCGGCGTCGAGTAGGGCCGTTCCTGAAGCTGCCGCCGACGGCATGGTCGCTTTCCGAACCATCATTCCTCTCCTGCTGGAAGGTCTCGAGCCGGCCTCGTGGCCGCTACCAGCGCATCGCACTGAGATCGTCGACGGACAGCCGCTGCCGGACACGGAAGATGACCACGATGATGGCCAGCCCTACCGCCACCTCGGCGGCCGCCACCGCCATCACGAAGAATACCAGCGCCTGGCCGTCCAGGCTCCCGTGGCGGCGGCCGAAGGCGACGAGGGCCAGGTTGGCGGCGTTCAGCGCCAGCTCGACGGACATGAAGATGACGAGGGGATTGCGGCGGACGAGCACGCCCAGGACGCCGATGCAGAACAGGATCGCGGACAGCGCGACGTAGTAGGACTCGGGCACCATCGCTCAGGCCCGCCGCCGGGCGAGGAGGAGCACGCCGACCATCGCGGCGAGGAGGAGCACGGACGTCAGCTCGAACGGCAGCAGGTAGTCGGTGAAGATGATCCGGCCGAGCGCTTCCACACTGCCGGCGGCGGCCGGGATGCTCGCGGCGGCGGGGCTGCCCGCGACCGGCGGCGAAACCGCCGCGCGGGGCGCCGACCCCACGCGGGCCAGCAGCACGATGATCACTTCGAGGAAGAGGACGCCCGCCACCGGAAGCGCCAGCATGCGGTAGGCGCGGCGCGGATCCGGCCCCGTCTCCTCTTTGCCCGGGATCAGGACCATGATCGCGAACACGAAGAGCACCATGATGGCGCCGGCATACACGATGATCTGGGCGGCGGCCAGGAACTCCGCGCCCAGCATCAGGTAGAGCGCGGCGATGCTGCCGAGATTCACCACCAGGAACAGCGCGCCGTGGATCGCGTTCTTCTTGAGGACCAGTCCGAGCGCGGCGCCCAGGGCCAGGGCGGCGATCAGGAAGAACGCCACGTACGACATCAGATGTTCCGGGTGGCCGGGATCGGCACCGGCGACGTCGGCCGCCCGTCGGCGCCGGCGGCCTCGAGCGAGAGCAGCGTCTCCTTCGTGTAGATCATGCCGCCTCGGCTGTAGGACGAGAACTCCAGGATGCCGGTGTCCATGCGGATGGCGTCCTCGGGGCACGCTTCCACGCAATAACCGCAGAACACGCACTTGCCCAGGTCGATGTCGAAGCGCTCGGGGACCTTCTCGATCTCCGGATTCGGATGCTCGGTGGCGACGATGTAGATGCAGTGGGCCGGGCACACCGTCTCGCACATCATGCAGGCCACGCAGCGCGGCGAGCCGTCCTCCCGCCGGACCAGACGATGCAGGCTCCGGAGCCGCGGCGAGTAGCGCCGCCGCTCCTCAGGATACTGAATGGTCACGGAACCCCGGGCCGTCTTGCTCCCCAGGGAGTGGGCGATGTGACGGCCCATGTTCACGAAGAAGTGCCGCGAGGTGAGGATGAGCCCGGACACCACCTCTCTGAGATAGAACTTCTGGACGAGGTTCATCGCGTCCTCCGGAGCTCGTTCACTTCGTCACCAGCATCAGCACCAACCCCGTGAGCACGATGTTGAGGATGGAGAGGGGGAACAGTCCCAGCCACCCGAGGCGCATGGCCTGATCGTAGCGGAATCGCGGCAGCGTCCACCGGATCAGCATCAGCAGGAAGACCGTGACCACGACCTTCAGGATGAAGGTTCCCACCTGAAGGGGCACGACGACGAGGTGGGGCAACGGCCACTCCGCCCCCCAGGGGAACCGGAAGCCCTCGGCGAAGAGGTACGGGACCTGCCAGCCGCCGAGGAAGAGGGCGGTGATCATCCCCCCGATGGTCACCGTCTCCAGGAAGTCGGACATGGCGAACATGCCGAACTTCATCCCGCTGTATTCCAAGAAGTACCCGATGATCTCCGACTCGCCCTCGGGTGTGTCGAAAGGCACGCGCTTGGTGGAGGCGAGGCCGGCGGTCACGAAGATCAGGAAGGCGAGCGGCTGGGTGATGATGCCCCACTTGGGGATCCAGCCGCCGAGGAGGACCCCCTGCCCGCGCACGATCTCCATCATGTTGAGCGATCCGTAGACCATGATAACGCCCATGATCGAGGCGCCGATGGCGACTTCCGCCGAGATCATCAGCGCGGCCGCCCGCTGCCCACCCAGCAGCGCGTAGTTGTTGGCGGAGGCCCACCCCGCCATCATCACGCCGTAGACGCCGAGCGACAGCATCGCGAACACGTAGAGCACGCCCACGTTGAGCGTGATCGCCTGCAGCGGGATCTCGCGGCCGGCTACTCGTAGCGTGTCCCCAAATGGGATGGCCGCGAAGGCGACGAGGGCGAAGAACACCGACACGAACGGCGCCAGCGAGAACAGGAACCGGTCGGCCCGCGCCGGACGGAAGTCCTCCTTGGTCAGCATCTTGATCGCGTCGGCGAGCAGGTGGAACAGGCCGAAGAGCTTGAGGCCGAAGATCGACGCGCGGTTGGGGCCGATGCGGTCCTGCATGATCGCCGACTGCTTGCGCTCGACCCAGGTCAGGATGCCGCCCAGGTTGAGCACGAACATGATGACGAAGACCACCCGGGCGAAGCCGATGCCGAGGTCGGCGACCAGGCTCACCGGCGCACCGCCTGCTCGACGTCGGCCATCTGTCCCGTGTCACCCACGCTGCGATACGTCATCCCCGCGAAGGCGGGAACGCCGCGGACCGCCTCGGCGAACCACTGCTCGGCGCGCGCCGGGATCGGCGTGTCCCCCATCGCGGCGAGCACGCGGCCCACCAAGTCCCATTCGGGCAGCGCGCTGGCGAGCGGATCGAGCGCGGCGCGGAAGCGCTGCACCCGTCCCTGGAAGTTGGTGAACGTGCCTTCGCGCTCGACCCAGGCCGCCGCGGGCAGCACGAGGTGAGCGACCGCGCTGGTGCGGTTGGCGTTGGTCCCGGTCCAGATCACGGTGGTGATCCCGCGCAGCGCCGCTTCCACCTCCGCCTCCGGCCACGCGCTGTCGAAAAGATCGTGGTCGAAGACCCAGAGGCAGCGCAGCCGGCCCCCGCGGGCGGCGGCCAGGACGGCCGCAGTGTCGCCGTCGAGACCGATGAGCTCGGCGCCGCGGGTGTTCGGATTCTTGTCGGCGCGGATCAGGAAGTCGTCCTCGTACCCGGCGGTCCGCGGCGGCACCCGGAATCCCACGTGGCGGAGGCCGCGCCGTTCAGCCAGACGGCGGACGGCGGCGAGGTCCTCGTTGGCCATCTTCGGCGACGCGATGATCCCGATCTCGTCCGCGTTGTGGCGACCGAGCAGGTCCGTGATCGCGGCGACCGCCTCGTCCCAGTCGATCTCGACCTCGCGGTCCCCTTCGCGCCGGGTGGGGACCTTCACCCGGTTCGCCTCGTCCACGAAGCCGAAGCCGTAGCGCCCCTCGTCGCAGAGCCACCAGTGGTTGACCTCGGCGTTGAAGCGCGGCTTGAGCCGCGCCACCCGGCGGCCGTGGGCGTGGTGCATCCGCCGCCGGTTGACGTGGACGTCGATGTTGCAGCCGCGCGCGCACCCGGTGCAGATCGACTTCGCGGTGTCCAGGTACCAGACCCGGACCTGGAAGCGGAAGTCGCGGTCGGTGAGCGCGCCCACCGGGCAGATGTCGACGACGTTGGCGGAGTACTTGTTGGTGAGGTCCTGGCCCGGGAACAAGCCGATCTCCGAGTGATCCCCCCGGTTGAAGATCCCGAGCTCCCCGGTGTGGGTGATCTCGTCGCAGAAGCGCACGCAGCGCGAGCACAGGATGCAGCGCTCGGCGTCGAGCATGACGTGCGGCCCCAGCGGCACCGCCTTGGGCTTGTGGACCTTCTCGTCGGTCATGCGCGAGTCGTAGAGACCGTGGCGCATGTAGTAGATCTGCAGCCAGCACTCGCCGGCCTGGTCGCACACCGGGCAGTCGAGCGGATGGTTCACCAGGTGGAATTCCATGATGGAGCGCCGGGTGTCGACCACTCGCTCCGACTCCGTATGAACCACCATGCCCTCGGCCGCCTGGGTGTTGCACCCGATCTGCAGCTTCGGGTTCTTCTCGATCTCCACCATGCACAGCCGGCACTGGCCCGCGATGGACAGGCCCGGGTGATAGCAGTAGTGGGGCACTTCCGCACCGGCCTGGTGCGCCGCCTCCACGAGGTTGGTGCCCGGTGCGACCTCGATCTCCTTGCCGTTGATCGTGAGTTTCAGCATTCCCCCGGCCTTATTTCGGGATGAGCGCTTCGAACTCGGACCGGAACTTCTCGACGTACGAGATGTACGGCCCGACGGCGCCGTCGTAGAAGGCGCAGATCGTCGTTCCGCTGGCCCGACGGGCGACGTCGAGGATCGTGTCGAGATCCTCCTTGCGACCCTCCCCGTGCACGACCCGGCTCACCATCTTGTGGATCCAGCCCGTCGTCTCGCGGCAGGGCGTGCACTGCCCGCAGCTCTCGTGGGCGTAGAACCGGGTGAGGACCATCAGCGCCTGCGGCATGGACACCGACTCGTCCATGACGATCACGCCGGCCGAGCCGATCATCGAGCCGACCTTCATGAGTCCGTCGACGTCCATGGTGACGTCGATCTGGTCGGCGGACAGCACCGCGGACGACGAGCCGCCCGGCACCACCGCCTTGAGCCGGCCGCTGGCGCTGACCCCGCCTGCGTAGTCGTAGATGAGCTGCCGCAGCGTGACGGCGCACGACGCCTCGTACACGCCCGGGCGCTTGACGCGGCCCGAGACCGAGTACATCCGCGTGCCCCCCTGGGTCGCGCTCCCGAGGGCGGCGAACCAGGCGGCGCCCCGATTCAGGATGGGCGGCACGCACGAGATCGTCTCGACGTTGTTGACGATGGTCGGCGAGCCGAAGGCGCCCTTGATGGCCGGGAACGGCGGCTTGAGCTTGGGCCAGCCCTTCTTGCCCTCGAGCGACGAGATCAGGCCGGTCTCCTCGCCGCAGATGTAGGCGCCGGCGCCGCGGTGCACGACGATGTCGTAGCCATGGCCCAGGATGCCGGCCTCGTACGCCTCGCGCACCGCGTCGCTGAAGACGCGGTGCGGCTGCACGTACTCGCCACGGATGTAGACGAAGCCCTTGGCGCCCCGGATCGCGCGCATGGTGATGAGCATGCCTTCGACGAGGGCGTGGGGATCGCGCTCGAGGAGATAGCGATCCTTGAAGGTGCCCGGCTCGCCCTCGTCGGCGTTGATCACCAGGTATACCGGGCCCTGGTGGCCCTGGGGGATGAACGACCACTTCGTCCCGGTCGGGAACCCGGCGCCGCCGAGGCCGCGGAGCTTGGACTGCTTGATCTCGTCGATGATGGCGGCCGGCGCCATCGACTGCGCCTTCTCCCACGCGGTGTAGCCGCCGGTCTGCCGGTAGGCGGCGAGCGTGTGGGAGTCGGCACGGTCGAAGTTCCGCATGAGGACGATCTCGCTCATGGCAACGCCCTCAAGAGGCCGTCCACTTTGTCGGGCGTGAGGTCGAACTCGTAGCGGTCGTCCACCTGCATCATGGGCGCGTGCTCGCACGCGCACAGGCACTCCACGCTCTGCAGGGTGATGCGCCCGTCCGGCGTGGTTTCCCCCACGTCGATACCCAGCCGCTCCTGGGCGTGCGCGATGATGCTCGGCGCGCCGGCCAGGAAGCAGGAGAGGTTGTGGCAGATCCCGAGCACGTGCCGGCCCTTCGGCTTCTGGAAGTACATCGTGTAGAAGGTCACGACCTCGTGCACGTGGGCGGGCGCGAGGTTGAACAGTCCCGCCACGTACGCCTCGGTCTCCAGCGAGATGTAGCCGAAGGTGTCCTGCGCCATGTGGAGCACCATCAGCAGGGCGCCCCGGGGGTCGGGATAGAGCGACTGCAGGCGGCGGACCTCGGCCACCTGTTCGGGAGAGAACGCGACCGCGGTCGGGCTCGGAGAGCTGGGGGCTCCGAGAGTGGGGGTCACCGGTCGAGCTCGCCTCCGATCATGTTGACCGAGCCGAAGGTCGGGATGAGATCGGCCACCATCTCGCCCTCGATCATCCGGTGCAGCGCGGCGAGCGGCGGCAGGCAGGGCGGCCGGCAGCGGACGCGGTAGGGACGGTCGCCGCCGTCCGACACGACGTAGAACCCGAGCTCGCCGTTGGCCCCTTCCACCGCGAAGTACGCCTCGCCCTGCGGCGGGCGGATGCCGTACCCCTCCATGATGAGCATGAAGTGGTTCATCAGGCCCTCGATGGAGCCGTACGTCTGCTCCTTCGGGGGCAGCGCCACGCGCTTGTCGCCGGTGTTGACCGCGTCGTGGGCCCCCCGTTCCTGGCCCTGGAGGTTCGGCGAAAGCCGGATCGAGTGCAGGAGCAGGCCCTGCGTCTTGCCCTGCTTGCCCTGGTCCACGTAGCTGGCGGGATCGAGCGGCTTGCCCTCGAAGTCCACGTTGATGGGCCCGGCCGGGATCTGCTCGAGCGCCTGCTCGGCGATGCGCATGGACTGCTCCATCTCCCCCATGCGCACGAGGTAGCGCGCGTAGTTGTCGCCGTCCTTCTGGGTGACAACCTCCCACTCGACGCGGTCGTACACGTAGTACGGCTGAGCCCGGCGCACGTCGAAGGGCACGCCGACGGCGCGCAGCATGGGCCCGGTGATCGAGTACGCGATGCTCTCTTCGCGGCTGAGCGCACCCACCCCGATCATGCGGTCCATGAAGATCCGGTTCCCGGTGATGAGCCGGTGCACCTCTTCCAGGACCTCGCGCGTCTGCTTGAACGCCTCGCGCATGCCGGCGCCGAACCCCTCAGGCAGGTCCGCCTTCACGCCGCCCACGCGTCCGTAGGAGATGGTCAGGCGGGCGCCCGTCACGTCCTCCACCAGCTCCCACAGGAACTCGCGGGCCTTGATCATGTAGAGGAAGACGGTGAAGGCACCCAGCTCCATGGCGGTGGCGCCGATGCAGGTGAGGTGGTCGGAGACCCGGGAGATCTCGCTCATGATGACCCGGATGTACTTGCAGCGCTCGGTGATGTCGATGCCGAGGACCTTCTCGACGGCGGAGGCGTAGCCGAAGTTGTTGATCAGGGGCGACACGTAGTTCAGCCGGTCCGTGTAGGGGATGGCGTTGTTGTAGCTCCCGACCTCGCAGTCCTTCTCGAAGGCGCGATGCAGGTACCCGATCTCGACGTCGGCCTTGCGGATGACCTCGCCGTCCAGCTCGGTCACGATCCGGATGATGCCGTGCATCGCCGGGTGGGCGGGCCCGAAGCCGACCGTGAGGTTGGGCTGCCCGCCACCGCCGGTACCACCGCCTTCGCCGAGCATGAATTCCTGGCGCGTCTGCTCCGCCATGGCGCTCCTCAGATCCGCGGGCCGATCAGCGGCTGGCGCCGGTTGATCGGGTAGTCCTTGCGCAGCGGGTGACCCACGAACTCCTCGTAGAGGAGCAGGCGGCGGAGGTCGGGGTGGCCCTCGAACCGGATGCCGAACATGTCCCAGACCTCGCGCTCGAACCAGTTCGCGATCGGCCACAGGGGAACGGCCGTCGGCACCACCGCGTCGTCCTCCTCCACCCGCACCTTGATCCGGACCCGGTGGTTGTGGGGGATGGAGCACAGGTAGTAGACGACCTCGAAGCGCGGCCCGTCCTCGCGGCCCGGATACTTGAGGTAGTCCACCGCGGTGAGGTCGGTCAGCATGTCGAAGGCGAGGCCGGGCGTGTCCCGCAGGAAGCGCAACACGTCGACGAGGGCCTGCCGGGCCACCACCGCCGTGTGATCGCCGCGGAAGTCGTGGGTCTCGACGATGGCGTCGGCGAAGCGCTCGCGCAGGCGGTCGAGGATGGCGGCTCCGTCCACGCGAAGTCTCAGAACCTCTGGACCTGGGTGGCGATCTTGTCTTGAAGTTTCATGAGACCGTCGATCACGCTCTCGGGCCGGGGCGGACAGCCCGGGATATAGATGTCCACCGGGATGATGGTGTCGATGCCCTGCACGGTGGCGTAGTTGTCGTAGAACCCGCCGGTGCAGGTGCACACGCCGAAGGCCACCACCCACTTGGGCTCGGTCATCTGGTCGTAGATCCGCTTGAGCACGGGGGCCATCTTGTGGCTGATCGTCCCGACCACGAACAGCACGTCGGCTTGCCGGGGCGAGAATCGCGGCACCCCCGCCCCGAACCGATCGATGTCGTAGTGCGAGCAGGCGGTCGCCATGTACTCCATGCCGCAGCACGCCGTCACGAACGGGTACTGGAAGATGGAGTACTTGCGGGCCCAGCCGATGGCCTCGTCGAGCTTGGAGGTGAAGAAGCTGCCTACTCCCATTCCAGGCCTCCCTTGCGCCAGATATAGAGGAAACCCAGCATCAGGATGCCGAGAAATACCAGCATCTCGACGAAGCCGAACCAGCCCAGCTTGCGATAGAGCATCGCCCACGGCCACACGAACAGCAGCTCGATGTCGACGAGGATGAAGAAGATCGCCACCGTCGCGAACTTGATGGCGAACCGGCCCTCGGAAATGTGGATGGGATCCTTGCCGCACTCGAACGGCGCCGCCTTCACCGGGCTCAACCGGCGCGGCGCGATCAGGTGCGGGATACCCATGAGGGCGCCCGCCACCGCCGCGGCAAAGCCGAACACCATCAGGATGGTGACATATTCCATCTAGCGCGCCTCCACCGCCGGCGTCTGCCGCTTGGCGTGGTAGGAGCTGCGCACGAGCGGACCGGATTCGACGTGGGCAAAACCGAGCTCCCGCCCCCGCGTCGCCAGCGCGGCGAACTCGTCGGGATGGTAGTAGCGGGCGACCGGCAGGTGCGCGGCCGACGGGCGCAGGTACTGACCGAGCGTGAGGATGTTCACGTCGACCGCGCGGAGATCTTCCATCGTCGCCACCACCTCGTCCGGTGTCTCGCCCAGCCCGAGGATGATGCCCGACTTCGTCACCCCGTGGGGCGCCGTCTTTCGGACGTACCGGAAAAGATCGAGGCAGCGGTCGTAGCGGCCCCCGTGCCGGGCGACCTTGTACAGGCGCGGCACCGTTTCCGTGTTGTGGTTCAGCACGTTCGGGCCGGCCGCCATCACCGCGTCGAGCGACGCCGTGGAGCCCTGGAAGTCGGGGATGAGCGCCTCCACCCGGCAACCCGGGGCCTGCCGCCGCACGGATCGGATGGTCGCCGCCCAGTGGGCGGCGCCGCCGTCGGCGAGATCGTCACGGTTCACCGACGTGATGACCACGTAGTCGAGGCCGAGCGCCGCCACCGCGTGGCCGATCCGCTCCGGCTCCTCACGGTCTTCCCACACCGGACGCCCGTGCTCCACCGCGCAATAGCCGCAATTGCGCGTACACACGTCGCCGAGGATCATAAAGGTCGCCGTCGCGTCCTCCCAGCACTCTCCGATGTTGGGACAGCGCGCCTCTTCGCAGACCGTGTGGAGATTCCACTCGCGCAGCGACCGGCGGAGCCGCAGATAGTTCGGCCCTCCCGGCGCCCTGACCTTGAGCCAGGCCGGCTTGCGCCCCTCGGCGGGCGCGGGCGACTCCAGCAAGGGAAGTGGACGTGTCGTAGGCATCCGGCCTTACTGCCAAAAACCGGCTCATTATGCCATGGATCGCGCGGTGTGCAGGGTCCGCTCGTGAGTGAGCCACCGCCGGCGCGGCCGTCGGGCGCCGGCGAGCCGGGCCGGGGGGCGGCGCATACCGGGAGTTTGGCGGGCAATGGCCCGGCGCGTGATACTGAGGCGGCCGGATCGGCGGCCCACGCCGGGGGCCAAGGAGGACGCATGACACGACTGATTGCCGCGCTCATCGCCCTGCTCTTCGCCGTCGCCCTGCTCGAAGCCCCCGCCGCCTGGGCGCAGGCCAAGACCGACACCAAAGCGCCCGCCAAGACCGAGACCAGGTCCGACACCAAGGCCGGCGCGGAGAAGAAGAAGGGGCCGCTCGACCTCAACACCGCCTCCGCGGATGAGCTGCAGACGCTCCCCGGGATCGGCGACGCCCTCTCCAAGAAAATCATCGACAGCCGCCCCTACAAGCGCAAGGACGAACTGGTCCAGAAGAAGATCATTCCGCAGGCCACCTACGACCAGATCAAGGATCGGGTCATCGCCAAGCAGGCCTCGACCAAGAAGTAACGCCTTCCTCGCCAAGTCCGTCGGCCCCGGGAGGGGCGGGGATGGGAGGCTGCGCTCACTATTCGCTCCGCCTCCCATCCCCGCCCCTCCGTCACATCGAATCAGGTCGAAGAACGTACTGCTGAGCCGGCCGCTGGGCTCTTCGTTCAGCCAGCGGACGCTTTGTCCGTTCAGCGGGCGCGGGCGCTGATCACTTCGAAGAGGCGGGGGATCTTCGTCTTGCCCTTCAGCGGGACTTCGGGCATCGGACGGCACTCGAACTCGTCTTTCACCTCCTCGAAGGTCGGTTCGGTGATCAGGATCGTGGTGCCGAATTCCTTGTTCGCCGATTCGACGCGGGCGCAGGTGTTCACGCCGTCGCCGATGGCGGTGTACTCGAGGCGCTTGCGGGAGCCGATGTTGCCGACGATGACGTCGTCGGTGTGGATGCCGATGCCGATGGCGATCGGGGGCTGGCCGAGGACGGAGCGCTCGCCGTTGATCTTCGCGAGCAGGGCCTTCATGCGAAGCGCCGCCCGCACCGCCCGGCGCGGGTGATCGGGCGTGTCGTCCAGTCCACCGAAGACCGCCATCATGCCGTCGCCGATGAACTTGTCGAGCACGCCCTGCTGATCGAAGACCGCCTCCACCATCTCCGAGAAGTAGTCGTTGAGGAAGCCGACCACCTGCTCCGGGGACAGCGACTCGGACATGGCGGTGAAGTTGCGGATGTCCGAGAAGAGCATGGTGACCCGCTTGCGGTGGCCGCCGAGGTTGATCTCGCCCTTGAGGATCTCCTGCGTCACCTGAGTCGTGACGTAGCGCCCGAACACTTCCTTGATGCGCTCGCGCTCCTGCAGGCCCTCCACCATCTGGTTGAGGGCGGTGGCGAGGCGACCGAGCTCGTCGCGTCCGTGGATGCTCACGCGCCGGGTGAGGTCCCCCCCCTGGACGGCATGCACCAGATCGAGGAAATGGTCGAGGGGCCGGCGCAGCCACACCGCGGCCTGGGTGGCGACGACCAGGCAGAGGACGACCACGACCGCGAGACCGATGGCGAAGTCGTCCCACAGATCGTGGATGGCGACGAGGGCGTCGGAGGCGCGCTCCTCGCTCACCAGCACCCACGGCTTGCCGCCCAGCGTGGTGGGCGCCGGCACGGGTCGATAGGCGAAGAGCAGGGTGTCGCCGGCCTTGTTCCTGGCGATGAGCCAGCCGGTCTTGCCCTGGAGCCCCTCGCGCACCGCCTGATACGACGTGAGGTCCTCTCGGATCCGCGACGGATCCGAATGCGCGAGGGCGCGACCGCTGCCGTCGACGAGCAACATGCGGCCGGTCCGGTTGAACCGGCTGGCGCCGACCAGGCTGGCGAGGTCGTTCTGGAGGTCCCAGCGCGCGGTCAGCACACCCTCGACCTGCTTCCTCGCACCCCGTAGCGGGACGGCCAGATAGAGGACGTAGCGATCGAAGACGGGCGAGACGTAGGGGTCCGACACGAACGGCCGGCCCTCGAGCGCGTAGGACATGGCGATCCGGTCGGGTGGCTCGTGGCGATCCACCATGCTGCTGATGAGCAGCGACGTACCCTGATCATCGTAGACGGTGAGCTGAAGGAAGCGCGGATCGACGTGCTGGACTTCGCGGATCATCGCGCGCGCCTCGTCGGGCTGGCGCCGCACGACGTCCAGCGACATCGTTTCCGCGATTCGAAGCAGGGTGGTGCGGCCGCGCTCGGTCTCCTCGTGAATCTCGCCCTCGACGATGTCGCCCATGTTCTTCATGCCGGTGACGACGCTCTGGAACACGACCTCCCGGCCGGCGTCGTAGAACCACACGACGAGGATGGCGGCTGTCCCGACGCCGGCACCGCCCACGGCAAGCAGGAACGTGTAGAAGAACCCGCGGTGCAGGCGCGAGAACCAGCGCGCGCGGATCGCGTAGAGGTAGACGCCGAACAGGACGACCGCCACCGCGAGGCTGATGGCGACGGCGGGCGGGATGGTCACCGAGACAGTCACAAGTTCCTCAGATCAAAACCCACGAGGGAATTCGAGGAGCGCCCCGGCTCCGCCGCGGCACTCCGAGCGTTGGGGATGTCGAGGCACGCCCCGGGGTTCCCAGGGCGCGTCGGAGCGGTGGGGGGTATCGAGGCGCGCCCCGGGGTTCCCGGGGCGTGTCCGAGCGATGGGGGTATGGGGGGCCATTTCGGGGCCCCCCATGTAAGTGGTGCCGAAGGGGGGACTCGAACCCCCACGGGTTGCCCCACACGCCCCTCAAACGTGCGCGTCTGCCAGTTCCGCCACTTCGGCCCGGGAGTCACGACGAGCGCCACGGCTCCAGCAGCGACGAAGTATATCGCTAACGTCCGCGACCGGCAATTCCGCCGGTCGCCTGACGCAGCCGCGGATCGAGCGCGTCGCGGATGCCCTCGCCGAGGAGATTGTACGACAGCACGGTGACCAGGATGGCCAGGCCCGGGTAGAACGACAGCCACCACGCGATCTCGATCGCGTCCTTGCCTTCGTTGAGGATGTTGCCCCACGTCGCGAACGGCGGCTGCACGCCGAGCCCGAGGAACGACAGTCCCGACTCGGTGAGGATGGCCGCGGGGATGCCGAGCGTCATCGCCACCAGCACCGGGGCCATCGCGTTCGGCAGGATATGACGCCACACCACCCGGAAGCCGCTGGCGCCGACCGACTGCGACCAGATCACGAACTCGCGCTCGCGCAGGGCGAGGAACTCCGCGCGCACGAGTCGGGTCACCCCCATCCAGCCGGTGAGGCCGATCACGGCCATGATCGTCCAGATCGACGGCCGCAGGAACGCGAGCACGGTCAGGAGCAGGAAGAAGCGCGGGAACACCAGCATCAGGTCCACCAGCCGCATGATGACGCCGTCGACCATGCCGCCGTTGTAGCCGGCGATGGCGCCGAGGATCATCCCGATGCCGGTGGCGATGCCGACGGAGACGAACCCCACGGCCAGCGACACGCGAGCGCCGTAGAGCATCCGGGTCAGGACGTCGCGGCCGAGCTGGTCGGTGCCGAGCGGGTGGACGGCGGAGGGACCGTCCAGGATCTTCTTGATGTCCGGGCGATGCGGATCCCAGCGCGACAGGTGCGACGCCAGCAGGGCCAGCACGACGAGCACCAGCACGACGGCGCCGCCGACCACGGCGAGCCGGTTCTTGGCGAAAGCGCGCCAGAAGTTCTTCATCGGCCGGCGCCGGCGGTTGCGCTCACCGGCCGCGGCCACCCAGACGGATGCGGGGATCGACGAGCCCGTACGTGATGTCGGCCACCAGGTTGGCGAACAGCGTCACCACCGAGACGATGACGAGGTTGCCCATGATGACCGGATAATCGCGCTGGAAGACCGACTGCACCATGAGCTGGCCCATCCCCGGGATGGCGAAGATCGTTTCCACGATCACGCTGCCGCCGATGAGGCCCGGCAGCGACAGTCCGAGGATGGTCACGATGGGCAGCATGGCGTTGCGAAGGGCGTGCTTGCCGATCACGACGCGCTCGGACAGCCCCTTGGCGCGCGCGGACTGGATGTAGTCCTGCCGCACGACCTCCAGCATGCTCTGGCGCATATAGCGCGAGAACCCGGCCAGGCCCCCGAAGATCGCGACCGAGATGGGCAGGATGAGATGGCCCAGGAAGTCCCACTGCTGCCGCCAGAAGGTCAGGTACTCCCAGTTGAGCGAGCGGAGTCCCGAGATGGGCAGCCAGCCGAGCTGCACGCCGAAGAGGATCATGAGAAGGAGGGCGAGCCAGAAATCGGGCGTGGCGAAGCCGACGAAGACGAAGATGGTCGTGACCTTGTCGAACGTGGAGTACTGCCGGGTGGCGCTGAACACACCGATGGGAACGGCCAGGGCCACGATCAGCAGCATCTCGATGACGTTGAGGAACAGGGTGACCGGCAGCCGCTCCCCGATCTTCTGCAGCACGGGCCGGCCGTCGGGGGCGAACGAGCGGCCGAAGTCCGCTCGCACGAGCCGGTTCAGCCACTTCCAGTACTGGACGTAGACCGGCTTGTCGAGATCGTAGAGCTCGCGGAGCATCTGGCGGGCCTGCGCGCTGGACTCCGCGCTCATGTCGCCCGACGTCTGCATCTCGACCGGCTCGCCCGGTGCCAGGTGGATGACGAAGAACGACACGAACGTGATGCCGATGAGCAGCGGCAAAGCCAGCACGAGCCGGCGGAGCGCGTACCAGAGCATGGGCGCGCTATTCTATCCCGCCGCCTGGCGCCATCAGCCGGCCGTGTAGCGCTGAAGCTCCCGCGGGACGAACCAGTCGTGGAAGTTGTAGCGGATGCCGTTCGGCGAGGGCACGATCCCGTAGACGCGCTGGGTCACCACCGGGAGGGCGTCCCGGAAGTACAGGAACACCAGCGGTTGCTCCTCGGCGAGGATCTCTTGCAGCCGGTCGTAGTACGGTTTGCGCTCGCTGTCCTGACAGAACGAGCGGCCCCGCTCCAGGAGCTCGTCGACCTCGGGGTTGGCGTAACTGATGTGGTTGAGCTGGTCCGGGCCGGTCTTCGACGAGTGCCAGATCTCGTACTGATCGGGATCGAGCCCGATGCCCCAGCCGAGGATGATGGCCTCGAAGCGCCGCTTCTTGATGTACTCCTTCAGGAAGGCCGCCCATTCCAGCACGCGGATCTCGACCCCGACGCCGACGTCGCGCAGGTCGGCCTGGATGATCTCGGCCACCTTCTTGCGCTCGTCGTTGCCCTGATTGGTGAGGATCTCGAACGTGAAGGGGCGTCCGTTCTTGACCAGGAGGCCCTGATCGTCCCTGTTCTTCCAGCCTGCCTCGGCCAGGAGCGCCTTCGCGCGCGCCGGATCGTACGGATAGCGGCGCACGTTCGGGTTGTACACCCACGTTCCCGGCTTGTACGGGCCCGTGGCCTCCCGTCCGAAGCCCAGGAGCACGCCGTCGATCAGCTCCTCCTTGTTGATGGCGTGGGCGAAGGCCTGGCGCACGCGCTTGTCGGCGAAGCGGGGGTCCTTGAGGTTGAAGCCGAAGTACGTGTACGCGTTCGCGGGGTAGCGGAACTTGTTGTAGGCCTTGCGGAACGCGGGATAGTCGGTCTGTCGCTTGAACTGCAGCGCGGTGAGCCCCGCCAGGTCGATCCCCTTCGCCTTGAGCTCGAGGAAGATCGTGGCCTGGCTCGGGATGATGCGATACACGAGGCGCGAGATGTAGGGCGGCCCCTCATAGTACTCGGGATTGGCGGCCAGGACGATCTTCTCGCCCGAGCGCAGCTCGCTGAAGCGATAGGGGCCGGTGCCGACCGGATTCGCCCAGTTCTGCGGCGCCTCTCGAAGCTTGCCCTCCGCCACGTACGGCTCGAGCAGGTGCTTGGGGAGCATCCAGATGCCCCAGCTCTGCAGCGCCTTCGCGTGCACCTTCTTGTAGGTGATCTTCACCGTCAGCGGGTCCACCGCTTCCGCCGACTCCACCGCGTAGAAGTCCTCCTTGTAGGCGGTGGGCGTCTTGGGATGGACCATCGTCTTCCACGTGAACACCACGTCGGCCGCGGTGAAGGGCTTGCCGTCGTGCCACTTCACGTTCGGCCGCAGCTTGAACGTGAGGTGGCGGCAGTCCGGGCTGAAGGTCCACGACTCTGCGAGCTCGCCGACGATCTTGAAGTCCCCGTCGCGCGTGACAAGACCGCCGTAGAGAAGGCTGCCGATCTCGAACGACGCGCTGTCGCTGAGGACGTTCGGAATGAGGCCGGAGATGTTGCCGGTCAGCGCTTCGATCAGCGTGTCGCCGTGGACGGGCTTCGAGACCTCGCGCCGCTTGCCGTCCTCGACCGCGCCAACGACGTCGCCACCGCATCCCGCCAGCGCGAGGGCGACGAGCAGAAGCGCGGCGCGCCGGACGCTCACCGGGTAGTCGGCGCGGACGGCGGCGGCGTGGCCGAGCCCGGCGCGGCCGGCGCTGAGCTGGCGGGCGCGGGAGCTGCAGGTGCGGGCACCGCGGGCGCGGCCGCCGGCGCGGGTTCGCGGATGACGGAGCTGCTGCGCTCGCCGCCGAGCAGGGCGAGGCTGAACGACGTGATGGTGAAGACGGCGGCGATCCCGGCGGTGATCTTCCCGAGCACGGTCGGTGTTCCCATGGACCCGAACACGGCCTGGCTGCCCGCGCCCCCGAATGCCGAGCCGATGTCGGCCCCCTTCCCGGCCTGCAGCAGAACGACCCCGATGATCGCGAAGCTCGCGATCGCATGAAGAATGACGAGGACGATGTACATCACATGCTCCTCACCGCGACGCTTGCGCGGTTTTCTTCACGATGCTGATGAAACTGGGCGCGGTCAAGCTGGCGCCGCCCACCAGCGCCCCGTCGATCTCGGGCTCGGTCATGAGCGCGTCGACGTTGTCGGCCTTGACGCTGCCACCATAGAGGATGCGCACGTTCTGCGCGGTCTCCTTGGCGCTCAGCTCGGACAGCAGGCCGCGGAGATAGCCGTGCACCTCGGTCGCCTGGGCGGGGGTGGCGTTGACGCCGGTCCCGATCGCCCACACCGGTTCGTACGCGAGCACCACGCTTCCGAGGCCGGCGGCGTCCACTCCGGCCAGTCCGGCGCGCAGCTGCCCCTCCACCGTCGTGAAGGTCAATCCCTGCCGTCGCTCCTCGCCGGTCTCCCCCACACACAGCACGGGAATCAGGCCGGCGGCCAGGGTGGCTTTGACCCTGAGATTGATCTGTTCGTCAGTCTCGCCGATCTCGCGGCGGCGCTCGGAGTGTCCGAGGATGACGTAGCGACAACCGAGCTCGGCCAGCATGGGCAGCGAGATCTCGCCGGTGTGCGCGCCGGTCGGCTCGTGGTGACACGTCTGCGCGGCCAGCGCCAGCGGACTGCCCGTCAGGATCTCGCCCACCGCCGGCAGCGCCGTGAACGGCGGCGCCACCGCGACGTCAGGCTCCTTGAGCCGCTTGAGGCCGTCCCGCACCGCGGTGGCCAGCGGCCGGGCTTCGGCCAGCGTGCCCCACATCTTCCAGTTGCCGATGACGAGCCGCGTGCGCATCAGGGCGCCTCCGTGAGGGCCTCCACGCCGGGCAGCTTGCGGCCCTCCAGGAACTCCAGGAAGGCGCCGCCCGCCGTCGAGATGTACCCGATACGGTCGGCCACCCCCGCCCGATGCACCGCCGCGACCGTGTCCCCGCCGCCGATCACGGAGAAGCCTTCGGCGGCCGCCACCGCGCGCCCCACCGCCATGGTGCCCGCGGCGAAGGGCGCCTTTTCGAACACGCCCATCGGCCCGTTCCAGACCAGCGTTCGCGCCGTCCGCACGACCGCGATGAACCGTTCCACCGTCAGCGGGCCGATGTCCAATCCCATCAGCGCATCCGGGATCTCGCGCACGCCGACCGCACGTCCTGAAGCGCTGTCCACGTTCTCGGCGACCACGGTGTCCACCGGGAGCACGATCTGCACGCCGCGGCGCCGGCTCTGCTCCAGCACGCGGCGCGCCGTCTCGATGTGATCGGGCTCCACCAGCGAGCGTCCGATGCCGTGGCCGAGCGCCTTCAGGAACGTGAACGACATCCCGCCGCCGACGATGAGCGCCTGCACGCGGTCGAGCAGATGCTCGACGAGGGCGATCTTGTCCGAGACTTTCGCGCCGCCCAGGATGGCGACGAGCGGCCGCTCCGGCCGCTCGAGGATGCGCGTGAGCGCGGCCAGCTCCGCGTTCATCAGCAGGCCGGCCACGGCCGGCTGCAGAAAGCGCGTGATGGCCTCGATCGACGCGTGGGCGCGGTGGGCGGCGGCGAAGGCGTCGTCGACGTAGCAGTCCGCCAGCGCCGCGAGCTGGCGAGCGAAGTCGTGATCGTTCGCCTCCTCTTCCTTGTGGAAGCGGAGGTTCTCGAGCAGGAGGACCTGGCCGGGCGTCAGGGCCCGCGCCTGCGCCTCCACCTCCGGGCCCACGCAATCCGACGCCAGCGGCACCGGCCGGCCGAGCAGGCCGGAAAGACGTTCGGCGACGGGTCGAAGCGAGTACTCGGGAGCGGGCTTGCCCTTGGGCCGTCCGAGGTGCGAGGCGAGAACGACCGACGCGCCGGCGTTCAGCGCGTACTGCAGCGTGGGCACCACCGCGGTGAGCCGCGTGGCGTCGGAAACCGCGCCGCCCTCGAGCGGCGCGTTCAGGTCAGCCCGGATGAAGACGCGCTTGCCGGCGAGGTCGAGCTGCTCGATGGAGAGCTTCGCCACCGATCAGAGCGTCTTGCCGATGAACCGGATCAGGTCGCGCACGCGCGAGGAGTATCCCCACTCGTTGTCGTACCAGGCAAGCACCTTGACCAGGTTGCCCTCGACCAGCGCGGTGCACGGCAGGTCGACGATCGCCGAATGCGGATTGCCGTTGAAGTCGACGGACACCAGCTCTTCGTCGGTCGCGTCGAGGATGCCGCGGAGCCGGCCCGCCGCCGCTTCCCGGAAGGCGTTGTTCACCGCCTGCACGCTGGCCGGCTGCTCGAGCTCGGCGACGAGGTCGACGACCGACACGTTCGCCGTGGGCACGCGGATGGCGATGCCGTCGAGCTTGCCCTTGAGCTTGGGGAGAACGAGGCCGACCGCGGTGGCGGCGCCGGTCGTGGTCGGGATCATGCTGACCGCGGCCGCTCGCGCGCGGCGCAGATCCTTGTGCGGGAAGTCGTGCACGGGCTGGTCATTGGTGTAGGAGTGCACCGTCGATGCGAAGCCGCGCTTGACGCCGAAGGCATCGTCGAGAACTTTGGCGGTGGTGGCCAGGCAGTTCGTCGTGCAGGAGGCGTTGGAGATGATCCGGTGCTTGGCCGGGTCGTACATGGCTTCGTTGACGCCAAGCACCACGGTGACGTCGGGATCCTTGGCGGGCGCCGTGATGACGACTTTCTTCGCGCCCGCCTGGATGTGCTTCGAGGCGGTGGCGGTGTCACGGAAGATCCCGGTGGATTCGACCACCACGTCGACGCCGAGCTCCTTCCAGGGCAGGCTCGCCGGGTCCTTGATCGCGCACACCCGGACCTCGCGGCCGTTGACGAAGATCGCCTCGCCCTTGGCCGTCACTTCCGCGTCGAGGTTGCCGTGCACGGAGTCGTGCTTGAGCAGATGGGCCAGGGTCTTGGCGTCGGCGAGGTCGTTGACGCCGACGACTTCGATGCCGCTGTCCTGCAGCGCGGTACGGAAGAAGACCCGGCCGATCCGTCCAAAGCCGTTGACGCCGACTCGAATGCTCATTGGAGGGCTCCTTGTGGGACCTGCGGCCTTGCAGTCTCAGTCAGAGTATACGGCGGGTTACAGAGATGGGGGACCCCGAAATGGCCCCCCATACCCGGTAACCCGAGACCGAGGAGCACCCCGGGTGTCCCGGGGCGTTGCCGAGCGTTGAGGGGGTCGAGAAGCGCCCCGGCTTTGCCAGGGCGCTACGAGCGCAGGGGGGGGTCGAGGAGCGCCCCGGCTTTGCCGGGGGCGCTACGAGCGTTGGGGGGTGGGGGGGGCCATGTCGGGGCCCCCCACGTGCTACAGAACGCGGGCAACTGTCAGGACTGCGACCGGACGCGCCCCGGCGGAGCGGAGGGCCCGGGCGCACTCGGCGACGGTGGCCCCCGTCGTGAACACGTCGTCCACCACCACCAGGCTTCGGCCCGCCACCGCGGGCGACGCGGCGAACGCGCCCGCGACGTTGCGACGCCGCTCAGCCGCGTTGAGATCCGTCTGAGCCAGGGTCGGACGTTGCCGGCGCAGCCAGCGCGGGCGCACCGGCACCCCGCGCGCCCGGCCCAGCCTCTCCGCGATCAACGTCGCCTGGTTGAACCCGCGCTCGCGCTGTCGCGCGGGGGCGAGCGGCACCGGAACCAGGGCATCGACGCCGTCGAGCAGGGCCGCGGCCGGGCTGTCGAGCACCAGGGCGGCGAGAGGCCGGGCCACGCCACGGGCGCCGCGGAACTTCAGCGCCAGCACGGCGTCGCGCAGCGGGCCCGCGAACACCGCGGCGGCCCGGGCCGCCGCGAACGGCGGCGTCTCACGCATGCAGGCCCCGCACGTCCCTTCGGCGGCCGCCGGCGCGGGATCGAACGTCGGGAACGGCAACCCGCACCGTGCACACACCGGGGGGGCGATGCGGTCGATCGCGTCCCAGCAGGCGCCGCAGAGCGGGTCGCGGCGGCGGTCGCCCAGCACGGCGTCGCAGACGGGGCACAGCGCGGGGTAGAGCAGATCGAGCGCGGCCGCCGCCCAGGGACGCACCGCTCACCGGCCATCGCTCGGGCGGAGGGTGTTCCACCGGCGGCACGACGGGCAGCGGTCCTGCCACGCGAAGCCGGCAGCGCCGCAGACGCGACAGACGTGCGGCCACTCGAAGGCGTCCGCCAGGCGCAACGCGCGACGGTACTCGGCGAAGGCCTCCCGCAGCTCGCCGCGGCGCTCGAAAACCGCGCCGAGGTACGCGTGCACGGCGGCGACGTCAGGGGCGCGCACTTCGATCTTCTCCAGATGATCCGCCGCCTCGTCCAGCATCTCGAGCTCCACGTACACGCGGCCGAGCGCGACCGCGATCGCGAGGTTGTCGGGTGCGCGCTCGGCCGCCTCTCGATAGAGGGCGATCATGCGGCTCGGGCGCCCTTCCTGGCGATAAGCGCGCTCGAGGCGCGCCAGCAGCGGCAGGGCGGGCTCGAGCTCGATCGCCCGCTCCCACACCCGGATCGCCTCCCGAACGTCACCGGTGGCTTCGAGGGCGTCACCCAGGCCCAGCGTCGCCGGCAGGAAGCCGCGGTCCGCCTTCAGTGCGCTCCGGTAGTGCCCGATCGACGCGGCCGGGCCGCGCCCCCCTTCCGCGCGTCCGATCTCGTAATGCAGCGCGGCCAGGGTCGTCGCCTCCGCGGCGCGGTTGGGGGGCGGCGCGAGCGCAACGATCCGGAGCTGCAGCCCGACGGCCTCGCTCCACGCGCCGGTGGCGGTGACGAGGTCACGCAACCCGTGCAGCGCGGCCAGGTCGTTGGGATGCGCGTCGAGCGCCTGGAGAAAGAGCGCGCGCGCCTCCGCCGCCCGTCCGGCGGCGTGCGCGTCGCGCGCGCGCCGCACGAGCTCGGTGGCGAGGGGATCCTCGACGGGAGCGGCGCCCGGACGGAGCAGATCGGCGAGGAGCTGCAGCAACGACATCAGGGGTGCGGAGCGGCGAGGGCGGCGACGATCGAGCGGCGCGCGCGCGGGGACTGGGAACGGCCGGCGACGGTCAGCCCGTGGCCATCCGCTGCTCTTCCTCGATCGCGCGCTGGCACGTGATGCAGTAGCGCGCGAACGGCAGCGCCTCCAGGCGCTTGTCGGCGATGGCTTCCCCGCAGCGCTCGCAGTTGCCAAAGCCGTTGCCCGCGTCGATCTTTTGCAGCGCCTGGACGACTTCCCGGAGCAACCGGCGGTCGCCGTTGCCCAGCTCGGCAAAGAACTCGCGGGTGTAGGCGCTGTTGGCCTGATCGCCCAGGTCCTTGATGGAATCGTCCTCCTGGTCCTTGCCGAGTATCGAACTCTTGCCCACTTCGTCGACGAGCTGCCGTTGCTTCTCGATCAGCTGCTCCCGGAAGTGCGCCAGTCGATCTTTCTTCATCGCGACCTCCATGACGTCGCAACGGGTGCGCGATCAAGGGCGGTACGCTAGCATGCGCCCCCAGAGCACGCAACCGCCGCGGCCGAAAATTCATCCCTCCAGCGGCACCGAGGGCGCATCGCCCCACAGGCGCTCCAGCGCGTAATACATCCGCGTGTCCTCCAGGAAGACGTGCATGAGCACGTCGCCATAGTCGAGCAGCACCCAGCCGCTCTCGGGAACGCCCTCGGCGTGGAGCAGACGGGCGCCGGCGTCCCTCAGGTCCTCCCGGATGGCATCGGTGATCGTGCGCAAGTGCGTGGCCGACTTCCCGCTGCACACGACGAAGTAGTCGGTGATGGTCGACACGCCCTGCACGTCGAGGATGACGGCGTCGACCGCCTTCTTGTCGAGGGCGGCGCGCGCCGCCCGGCGGGCCTTCCGCTCGGCCGAGAGGCGACTCACGACGCTCGCCGCCCGTAGAGCCCGTGGGTGGCGATGTATGCCTCCACCGCCGGCGGCACGCGGTACGCAAGCGAGCGGCCTTTCCCGCCGCGGGCGCGCAAGTCGGACGACGAGATGGGCAGCGAGGCGGCATGAAGGATGAGGACACCGCGCGCGGGCACGTCCGGACCGTCGACGTGCGCGAAGCGCTCGCCCCCGATCTCCCGCAGCACCTTCTGGGCGGCCGCGCTCTCGGGATCGAAGCTGCTGCTCGTGCGCGGCACGACCACGAGGCGCGCGAGCGAGGCGACGCGCTGGGGCGTGCGCCAGGACAGGAGGTCCAGGAACGTTTCCGAGCCGATGAGGAGGAACAGCGTCTGGTCGGGCGCGCTCAGGGCCTGGAGCGTGTCGACCGTGTACGACGGGCCCGGACGCTGCAGCTCGACGTCCGACGCCTCGAAGCCACGATGGCCGGCGATCGCCAGCTGGACCATCGCGTAGCGGTCGGTGGCGGGCGCCACGGTCGCCGCGGCCTTGTGCGGCGGCACCGCGGCCGGGACGAAGAGCACACGGTCGAGCCCGAGGACCTCGAGGATCTCGTCGGCGAGGAGCAGGTGGCCGTAGTGGATGGGGTTGAACGTGCCTCCGAAGACCGCGGTGCGCCTCACCGCTCAGTCCCGGAGCTGGCCGTCGCCGTGGACGACGAACTTGGTGGTGGTGAGCTCCACCACCCCCACCGGCCCGCGCGCGTGGACGCGCGAGGTCGAGATGCCCATCTCGGCACCCATCCCGAACTGCTCGCCATCCACGAGCCGGGTGGACGCGTTCACGAGCACCGCGGCGGCGTCGACCTCCCGCGTGAAGCGGCGCGCGTGACCGAGATCGTTGGTGACGATCGCCTCCGCGAGACCGGAGCCGTGCCGGCGGATGTGCCGCATCGCCTCGTCCAAATCCTCGACCACGCGCACGGCGAGCACGAGGTCGAGGTACTCCTCGTCCCAGTCGCGCTCGGTGGCGGGCCGCGCGGCCGGGACCAGGGCGCGCGTCCGCGAGCAGCCGCGGATCTCCACCCCGGCCTCGATCAGCCGCGCCGCCACCGCCGGCAGGAAGCGCGAGGCGACGTCCTGGTGCACGAGGAGCGTTTCCAGCGCATTGCACACGCTCGGCCGCTGCACCTTGGCGTTGACGACGATCGCGCTCGCCATGCCGAGATCAGCCGCGGCGTCCACGAAGACGTGGACGAGCCCGCGGTCGTGCTTGAGCACCGGAACGCGGGAGTGCTCGGCCACCCAGCGCACGAAGTCCTCGCCGCCGCGCGGGATGACCAGGTCCACGAGGTCCGCGAGGCCCAGGAGCGCGGCCACCGCGGCCCGGTCCGTGGTGTCGATGAACTGGATCGCCTCGGCGGGCGCGCCGACCTTCTCGACCGCCTTGGCCAGCACGGCGGCGATCATGGTGTTGGAATCGATCGCCTCCCGGCCGCCGCGCAGGACGACGGCGTTCCCGGACTTCAGGCAGAGCCCCGCCGCGTCGGCCGTCACGTTCGGTCGCGACTCGTAGATGAAGCCGATCACGCCCAGCGGCACGCGCACCCGCGCGATCTCGATCCCGCTCGGCCGGCGCCACGTCTCCACCACCATGCCGACGGGATCGGGCAGTGCCGCGATCTGGCGCAGGCCGCCGGCCATGGTCTCGATCCGCGGCTCGGTGAGAGTCAGCCGGTCCAGGAAGGCGCGTGGGTGACCTTCGCCCCGGGCGCGCTCCACGTCGGCGCGATTGGCTTCGAGGATCGCCGGCGACTTTTCCTCGAGCCCCCGCGCCATCTGCAGCAGCGCCTCGTTCTTCACCTTGGTGGGCACGAGGGCCAGGCTGCGGGCCGCCTCGCGGGCCGCGCGGGCCTTCATCTCGACGAGCTCGTTGACGTCCATGGTCCTGACTCCTAACGGTTCTCTCAAAGTCTTACGGTTCTCTCAAAGAATGACCAGGTTGTCACGGTGGATCACTTCGTCGACGCCTCGGTACCCCAGTCGGCGCTCGATGTCGCGGCTCTGCGCGCCACGAAGCTTGCGCACCTCCCCGGCGTCGTAGTTCACGAGCCCGCGCGCGAACTCGCGCGCGCCGCCCCCGCCGTCGGCCGCGATCACCGAGACGACGTCCCCGGCGGCAAAATCACCATCCACCTCCACCACGCCCGAGGCGAGCAGGCTTCGCCCCTGCCCCGTGAGCGCGCGCAGCGCACCGGCGTCGACGGTGAGCCGCCCCTGGGGCGGCACGGCGAACGCGATCCAGCGCTTGCGGGCGGTGAGCCGATCGGCCTTGGGCAGGAACAGCGTCCCCACCGGCTCGCCGGCCAGGATGCGGGCGAGCGCGTCGTCCTGCCGGCCGCTGGCGATGACGAGCGGCACGCCGGACGCGGCGGCCTTCTGGGCGGCCTCGAGCTTGGTCGTCATGCCGCCGACCGACTGGTTGTCCGGACGCCGCCACACGAGGCCGGTGATGTCGTCGGTGATCGCCGGGACCGTGTCGAGCTTGCGCGCGCCGGGATCGCGGGCCGGGTCCGCGGTGTAGAGGCCGTCGACGTCGGTGAGGAGCACGACGAGATCGGCCTCGATGAGCGAGGCGACCAGCGCGCTGAGGTTGTCATTGTCACCCACTTTGATCTCGTCGACGGCCACGGTGTCGTTCTCGTTGACGATCGGCAGCACCGAGAAGCCGAGGAGGGCCAGGAGCGTGTTGCGCGCGTTCAGGTACCGGGCGCGGTCGCGGATGTCGTGCGCGGTCAGCAAGACCTGACCCACCGCGAGGCCGTGGCGCTCGAAGGCGGCCTCCCACTGCCACATGAGCGCCGATTGCCCCACGGCGGCCGCCGCCTGCTTCTCCGGAATCGAGCGCGGGCGCTCGGCGAGTCCCAGGCGCGCCATCCCGATGGCGATCGCGCCCGACGTGACGAGCACGATCTCGCGCCCGGCGCGCGCGCCGGCGATGGCCCCGGCGAGTGCGGCGATCCGGGCCGGGTCCGCGCCGACTCCCGGGCTGGTGACGAGGCCGGTGCCCACCTTCACCACGAGACGCCGCGCCCGCGTCAGGGCCAGCCGCTCGGCGGCGACCGCGTCGGCGCTCGTCAGCTGGCCACCCGCATCCATCCCGCTTCCTCGAGGTGCGCGGCGATGCCGCGCACCAGCTCCGTCAACCCGGCCCCGGTGGCGGCCGAGATCACGTAGAGCGGCAGTCCGTGTCGGCTCGCGTACTCTTCCACCGGTCGCCGCCGCAATGCGCTCTCGGTGAGATCGGCCTTGTTGGCCACGATGATCTGGGGGCGCGCCGCCAGCGCTTCCGAGTACGCGCGCAGCTCGGCGTTGATGACGTGCAGGTCGTCCAGCGGATCGCGCCCGGTGCTCGGGTCCGGATCGAGCATGTGGACGAGCAGCCGCGTGCGCTCCGTATGCCGCAGGAACTGATGGCCCAGCCCGCGTCCCTCCGCGGCGCCCGGGATCAGGCCCGGCAGGTCGGCGATGACGAACGTCCGGTCGTGATCGACGCGCACGATGCCCAGCGAAGGGGCGAGGGTGGTGAAGGGATAGTCGGCGATCTTCGGCGTCGCCGCCGACAGCCGGGACACCAGCGTCGACTTCCCGGCGTTGGGGAACCCGATCACGCCCACGTCGGCGAGCAGCTTGAGCTCGAGGTGCAGCCAACGACCGTCGCCGGGGCGGCCCAGATCGGCCTGGCGGGGCGCCCGATTCGTGGAGGTCGCGAAGCGCGCGTTGCCGCGCCCGCCGCGCGGGCCCGCCATCGCGAGCAACCGGTCGCCGCGCGCCGCGAGGTCGCCCAGCACCTCGCCGCTATCGCGGTCGGTGACCACCGTACCGACCGGGACGCGAAGGATGAGGTCGTCGCCGCTCACGCCATGACGGTTCGCGCCTTTGCCGTGCCGGCCGCGCTCGGCCTGGTAGTGGCGCTTGTAGTGGTAGTCCAGCAGGGTGTTCAGCGCGGGATCGGCTTCGAGCCAGACACTGCCGCCATGACCGCCATCACCACCGTCGGGGCCCCCGTATGGAACGTACTTCTCACGGCGGAAGCTGACGCAGCCGGCACCCCCGTCGCCACCCTTGACGAAGATGTCGATCTCGTCGACGAACACCGCGGGCCCGGAGGCTGCCCGCCGGCGGTCACGCCGGGGCGGTGACGATGCTGATGTACTTGGAGGCGCGCCGGTGCTCGAACCGAACGATCCCGCCGATCTTGGCGTAGAGCGTATCGTCCGAGCCCTTGCCGACGTTGACGCCGGGTTTGAAGCGCGTACCGCGCTGGCGCACGAGGATGGTGCCACCCGTGACCTTCTCGCCGCCAAAGCGCTTGACGCCGAGCATCTGGGGGTTGGAATCGCGACCGTTGCGGGAGCTGCCGACGCCCTTCTTGTGGGCCATGGGTCCTACACCTCGATCCGGGTGATGCGCACCCTGGTGATGGACTGGCGGTGGCCACGGTGCCTGCGATAGTTCTTCCGCCGCTTGAACTTCACGATCTCGACTTTCCGCCCCCGCCCCTGGCCGACGACCACGCCGGACACGCGCGCCGACCGGAGCTGCTCGGGCGCCGCGATCACCGCGTCGTCATCGCCCTTGACGAGCAACACCGAGGTGAACTCGACGGCCGCCCCTGAATCGCCGGCCAGCAACTCGACGGTGATGACCTGGCCCGGCGCCACGCGGTACTGTTTGCCTCCGGTCGCGATCACGGCTTCCATGACGGTGCGTCCTCAGCTTTCCAGACGGTAATTGCGACGAGCGGCTATAAGACCACACCGCGCCGAGTCGCGTCAAATTGGACGTGGGGGCCCCGAAATGGCCCCCACACCCCCAACGCCCCGGGGAACCCGTGGCGCCCCTCGACTATCGCTGGGCGCCCTCTCCATGATCCATGGCATGAACCCATGGCGGCGCCCTCGACTACCCGCCCCCCGATTCTACTCAGAGCTTGTGAACGAAGCCTCTCAGGCCGCGGCGAGATACTCGGAGAGCCGCTTGCGCAGATACAGGCGCGAGCGGTGGATCCGGGACTTCGCGGCGGGGAGGCTGATGCCGAGCGTCTCGGCGACGTCGGGGTTCGAGAGGCCCTCGACGTCGTGCATGACCAGCGCCGTCCGGTACTCCGGCGGCAGCTCACCGATGGCCGTTTCCAGCATCTCGCGCAGTTCCGTGGTGAGCGCCTGCTCGTCGACGCGCAGCGACCAGTCGTCCATGGGCTCGAAGTGTATTCCCGCGCCCCCGTCCTCGAGCGCCGGCAGGACGTCGTCGATGGCGATCTCGCGCGCCGACGACTTGCGCGCGCGCAGCTTCATGTAGGCCGCATTGGCGGCGATCCGATAGAGCCAGCTCCCGAACGCGGAGTCGCCCTTGAAGGTGTGGATCTTCCGCGCCGCGGTCCAGAGCGCGTCCTGCGCGACCTCCTCCGCGTCCTCCTTCGAGCCGGTGATGCGGTAGGCGAGGCGGTACACGCGATCGCCGTAGCCGTCGACGAGCTGCTCGACCGCCGCCATATCCTCGCGCCGGAGCCCTTCTACGAGCGCGGCGTCGCGGTCGACCCGGATGCCGCCGGCCACGCTCACGCCCGCTCTCCCGCGTAGAAACCGAGATAGCGCTTCATCTCCGCCACACACTGCTCCATGACACCGATGTCCTTGCTCACCTTCGCCATGAGGATCGCGCCCTCGAGGGATGCGACCAGGAACTGGGCCACCACCGCCGGCTGGCACTCGCCCGTCACGCGTCCATGGGCACGAGCGTCCTCAAGAGCCTGCGTCAGTCGCTCGCGCCACGCCGAGAAGACGCTGGCGAGCCGGCTGCGAAATCCCTCGTGCACGTCGGAGAGCTCGGAAGCCAGGTTGCCGAGCGGGCAGCCGCCAACGCAGTTGCGCTGCCGCTGGGCGTCGAGCACGCGATCGAGAAAGCATCGGATCTGGGCGATCGAATCGCCCGCGGGATCGGAGAAGCAGGGGCCAAGGGTCCGATCGAGGAAGCCCGCGATGATCTGGTCGAGGATCGCGTAGCCAAGGTCTTCCTTGCTCTTGAAGTAGTGGTAGAAGTTGCCCTTGCCCACGCCGCTCTCGCGCAGCACATCATCCAGCGAGGTGGCCTGGTAGCCGCCCACGTGCATAAGCCTGGTGGCGGCGAGGAGGATCACCTCGCGCGTGTGGCGTCCGTCACGGACCCGGGCTGGAGCGTGGGCTGGTGTCGTCATGTACCGACCAGTCGGTACAGAACGTAACGCGGCGCCGGCCCGTCGTCAACAGAATCAGTCACACGTATTTTATTTCAGGTACTTGCTGTCACGATCGCCACGGTCGTTCTCCCTTGAGCCCGCCCCGGTCTCCTCCGGCTTTGCCGCGCGATCCAGAAGATTGGTGGGACCATGCCGGAGCAGCTTCCCCCCGCGCGCCCGATCAAGCAACTCGTCGCCGAGAGGAAGCGGGCGCTGAAGGCAAAGCCCAAGGAGATCGCCGACGGCGCGTAACCGCGAACGCCCCCCCTATGCTCGCCACGCTTCGCGATGCCGGTCGAAGTTTCACCGTGAAACCAAGGGAAATAGCAGGGCTTGGGGGGATTAACTTGACACACACCGACCCCACATCTAGGGTCACCCACCAATGGTGGCCCGACGTATTGTGGGCGGGTGTGAATATGTGGATAAGTTGCCGGGGGGCCACCAGAGTCGTCATATGATGAGTATAGGAGGCGACCATGGCTGCCAAGCGCCAGATAGGGATATTCGACGTTCCCGACGCGCTACTCCGAAAGCTGTTTGCCGAAGGGTTCGTCGATTTGCCCTGCCGAGTAGTAAATCGGCCGCGCTGGAAGGACGAGTGGCTTGTCTTTCTCGATGTCCCTGTCCCGGACGGGGAGCCGAGGAGACTTCTCTATACCGACAAGGACAACGTTCAGATAACGGCCGGCGACCCCGATTCGGACGACGGGGCCGTTGGACTCCTCCATGCCCCGATATCTGTGGAGGCAACCCAGAGAGCGCATCAGCGGAATGAGCGGGTTTTACTCGCCGGTCTTCCCGGTGATCCGTATACCGGCGGCCATTGGATCGGTGTTCCGCTCGATTTTGTAGCTCAACGGTACGCCATGTAGCCGGCGCTCCTGATTCGAGCGGGCGCCTGGAGGGGTCGCGATGTTCCTCTCCGATGTGGAAATTGAAGCGGCGCTCGCCGTGAAAGAGATCACGATCGATCCATTCGTGGTCGATCACCTCTCGGCCTGCACGATCGATCTGCGAATCAACGAAACGATTTGGTTGCCGACCGAGGCCCCGCAGGACTACGAAATTCGACCGAAGACGCTCAAAGCGCGCCCCCAGGAGAGTTGGCCAGCCTACAGCATCACCGACACGTATCATCTTGAGCCGGGCGGCTTTGTTCTTGGTGAGACATACGAGCGCATCAGTATTGCGCCTACTGCGCCCATCCTCGGATTCTTGGAGGGTAGAAGCAGTGTTGCTCGCCTCGGGCTGTTGGTTCACTGCTCTGCGCCCCTAGTCGCCCCTGGCTATTCGGGACGGATCACCCTTGAACTCGTCAATCTCGGGAAGCATCCGTTGCCACTGAAGTACAAAGACTCGATATGCCAGATCGCGTTCGCGCGTCTTGGAATACCGAGTAGTCGACCATCTCCCGGCTCAAAGAAACCCCAGCCGCGCTACGGTGTTTAGCCTTTTGGGGCAGCCGCCCGATTTCTTGGGCAGGCGCGAGTTAATGGGCAAAGCCGTCTCTTCCGGGGCCCGCCACGCCCCGCGCCCGGTAGAGCGTCGGCGACGCGGCGGCACGGCTCAGCGCGCCAGCGCGTTCAGGGTCACGTTGAGCGCGACGCGCAGACCGACGGGCAGGCCGGCCTCGTTCATCTCGAACTCCGGGGCGTGGTGCGGCAGCGGGCGGTCCGGGGGCGCGATGCCGACGCGGAAATAGCAGCCCGGCCGCGCACGCAGGAAATAGGTCATGTCGTCGCTGGCCATGACCGGACGGCCCGGGGTCACGGGGCCCTCGCCGAGCTCGGCCACGGCGCACTCGCGCACGAACGCGGCTTCACGCTCCGGATTGACCACGGCCGGGCAGCTCATCTGGCCGTAGACGAGTCGGGCCTCGGCGCGGTACGCGCGCGCCATGTCGGCGACGAAGCTGCCGAGGCGCCCGAGGATCTGCTCGCGGACGCCGTCGTCGAACGTACGGAGCGTGCCGCTCATCACGGCGCCGGCCGGGATGATGTTGTTCTTGGTTCCCGCCTGGATCTGGCCCACGGTCAGCACCGCCGTCTCGAGCGCGGAGACTTCTTTGGCGACGAGATGCTGCATGCCGATCAGGATGTGGGCGGCGGCGGTGACGGGATCGATCGACAGATGGGGATATGCGCCGTGGCCGCCGCGGCCCTGAATCTCGACGGTGAACGCGTCGCCGGAGGCCATCGTCGGACCCGACCGGACCATCACCTGCCCGACCGGCATCTGGGCGTTCAGATGCAGGCCGTAGACTTCGTCCACGTGCGGGTCGTCGAGCGCGCCGGCCGCGATCATCGGCTGGGCGCCACCGAGCATCTCCTCGGCGTGCTGGAAGATGAGCACCGCCGTGCCCGGCAGCTCCGCGCGCCGGGCGGCGAGAATCTCGGCGAGCGTGATGGCGATCGCCGTGTGGCCGTCGTGACCGCAGGCGTGCATCACGCCCGGCGTGGCCGACGCGAACGGCGCGTCGAGGATCTCCGTGAGCGGCAGCGCGTCGATGTCCGCCCGCCACGCCACCGTGCGCCCCGGCCGGTCACCGCGCAGGACGCCGACGACGCCGTGGCCGCCCACCCCGGTGCGGACCTCGAGCTTCGCCGCGTGCAGGCGCTCGGCGATGATCCCGGCCGTGCGCCGCTCCTCCCAGGACAGCTCGGGATGCCGGTGGAAGTCCCGGCGAAGCGCCACCATCGAGTCCAGACGCCGGTCGATCTCCTCGCGCCACGACGTGTCCAGTGTGATCATGCTCCGCTCCTCACGATGTCGACAGCGAGCAGAAACGCGAGCGGCGGCCAGCTCGTCCTCATCCACGTCTCCTGGGAGGTCCGGCCCCGGGCGTCACGGCGACGCGATCATACCGTACCGCCCGCATCGCGTGCCCGGGCGCGGGCGCGCCTTGACGGGCCACGCGCCCCAGAGCACTATCCCTGCCTGCGGGCCTGCGCGCCACCGTCCCCGCGGCGCGCAGGAGCTCGACGGAGGACAGTGGATGAAGAAGGACGTGTCCAGTCTTCGCTCGACCCTCGAGTACCTCGACGCCGTCGGCGAGCTGGTCACGACCGACGTGGAAGTCGACCCCCACCTCGAGGTCGCGGCGATCCAGAAGCACTTCGACGGCGGCGCGGCCCTGCTCTTCAACAGGGTGAAGGGCTATCCGAACGCGCGGATCTGCAACAACGTCTTCGCCAGCGCCCCGCGCATCGCGCGGCTGTTCGACGTCGACGATCCCCGGCAGCTCAAGCACAAGGTCGTGACGGCCCTGCGCGATCCGCTGCCACCCGTGGAGGTCAAGGATGGCCCGTGCCAGGAAGTGGTCCTGACCAAGAACTTCGACGTGTGGGACGTCGTGCCGATGATCTCCCACTCCGACAGCGATCCCGGCCGGACCCTCGGCGCCGGGACCACGGTCGTGCGCGGGAAGCACTTCTGGGGCGGCTCGCACATCGGGTACAACCGGATGAACTTCCGCGGCCCCGACTTCTCGAGCTTTCAGATCTCGCCGGGCTCGCACATGGACCAGGTCGCCACCCACTGGTACCGACAGGGACCGATTCCGGTGACCATCAACATCGGCATCCCGCCCGCCTGCACGATGATGGCCGGCTCCGGCTTCACCTACGTGATCCTGCCGCGCGGCTGCGATGAGCTGGGCGTGGCCGGCGCCATCCAGGGACAGCCGGTGGAGGTCGTGAAGGCGCGGACGCAAGACGCGTGGTCGATCGCCAATGCGGAGTACGTGATCGAGGGCTACGTCGACACCACCCAGAAGGTCTGGGAGAGCCCCCTCGCGGAGAAGGACGGCGAGCAGGGCGTGCACCCGTTCCACCCGGAGTGGTCGGGATACATGGGCAAGGCGTATCGAACCTACAAGTTCCAGGCGACCGCGATCACCCACCGGGCCGATCGCCCGCTCTACTACGGGCTCATCGTGCACGGCATGGACGAGCACTTCATCGACGGCGTCGTGCGCGAGGCGTGCTTCCTGGAGCTGGCGGACCGGATCGTCCCCGGCCTCTGCATCGACACGCACATCCCCATGGGCATGACCGACTGGGGGGGCGTCATCTTCCAGGTGCGCAAGCGCCGAGCCCGAGACGAGGGGTTGCACCGGAACATCCTGACCGCCGCGCTGTCGATCTCGCTGGGGGCGCGGCTCGGCATCGTCGTCGACGAGGACGTCGACATTTACAGCATCGAGGACGTCCTGTGGGCCATCACCACGCGGGTGAACCCGAAGGAGGACATCCTCACCGTCTGCGAGGGCGGATTCGGCCAGACGTTCCAGCCCGCCGAGCGCAGCTCGGCCGGTGAGCGCCAGTGGACGCAGGGCAACATCCGCTTCTCGGGGGCGATGGGCATCGACGCCACCCGGCCGTTCATCCACAAGGACGCCTTCGCGCGGGCCCGGTACAACGTCGAGGTCGTCGACCTCGCCAAGTTCTACTCGCCCGAGCAGATCAGCCAGGCGAAGGACGGACAGCGCGATTACGCGAAGTTCCTGGCCGACCGCGGGATCTAACGAGGGGACCCTATGGACTTCGGAGTGTTCCTGGAGCAGCTGCGACGGGGAAGCAGTCAGGAGGACTGGTTCCGCGAGACGTTCGAGCTCGCGGAGGCGGCGGAATCGTGGGGGCTCGACGTCGTGTGGCTGGCCGAGATGCTGGTCAACCCGGCCCGCTCGGTGCTGTCGGGGCCGCTGCTGGTGGCGAGCTGGATCGCGGCCCGGACCCGCCGCCTGCGGGTGGGCACGGCCGTGCAGCTCCTTCCGTTGAACCACCCGCTGCGCGTGGCCGGCGACGTCACCACGCTCGATCACCTCAGCCAGGGGCGGTTCGACTTCGGGATCGGCCGCAGCGGCGGAACGCGCGCGTACGACGCGCTCGGCGTTCCCTACGAGGAGAGTCAGGAGCGCTTCTTCGAGGCGCTGGAGATCATTCTCGAGGCCTGGAAGGGCGAGCCGTTCAGCCACGAGGGAAAGTTCTATCGGTTCACCAAGGTCGCGGTCGCGCCGCGCCCGGTTCAGCGTCCGCATCCACCGGTCCGGATGGCCGCGACGACGCCGGAGAGCTTTCCACGGGTCGGCCGGATGGGATTGCCGATCTTCGTCGGGCTCCGCGGCATGGACATCCCCGAGCTGGCCGGGCATCTGAAGGTGTACCGCCAGGCGTGGCATGAGGGTGGTCACGCCGGCGACGGCGACGTGTGTCTGCGCATCCCCGTGTACGGCGGGCCCACCGAAAAGGCGGCCGCGGAGGAGCCGCACGAGACCATCACGTACTACTTCCAGCGCCAGGCCGATCTCACGCGTCAGCCCATCGGCCGGGCCGGGACCGGACCGGCCGAGCGACGGCAGGCGCAGGCCTCGCGGCTCGCCAGCCTGTCGTACGACCAGATCTTGAGCACCAAGGTCGCCTTCGGCACCGCCGCGGGCTTGATCGATCGTTTCACCCAGCTCCGAGAAGAGCTGGGGGTGAACGGGATTGCGGCCGAGCTGAATCCCGGCGGACTGCTGCCCCAGGAAAAGGAAATGCGAAGTCTGCAGATCATGACCCAGCAGGTGATGCCGGCGTTCAAGTGAGCGGCCCCGCCACGATGGCCGACGCCACGGGCTCCACGGCGTACACCGACCCCGGCACGCTGCTCGAGGAACATGCGCGACGGCGAGGGCACAAGGTCTTCGTCGAGAGCCCGGACCAAGGCACGCGGATCACGTTCGGCGAATTCGAGGCGCTGACCCGGCGCTTCGCCAACTTCCTGGCCCGTGAGGGCGTGGTCCGCGGCGACCGGATCTCGGTGCTCGCCGAGAACGGCATCGAAGCGCTCCTGGTCTTCTGGGGCGGGCTGCGCAGCGGCGTGATCGTGAACCCGATCAACGTCGAGATCCGCGAGAAGCACGTGAGCCAGATCCTTCACGACGTCGCCCCGAAGCTCGTCCTGTGCAGCCGCGACCTTCCCGATCGCCTCCAGTCGCTGTGGACCGGCGGCGCACCGTGGATCCCGTTCGGCGCCTGGAACGCGCCGCAGCCGCCGGCCGACGACCTGTTCGCCCGGTTGCGCACGGCGTCGGACGCGCCGGCGGCGTACCGTCCCACACGGACGGACTGGTCGCTGATCGTGTACACGTCGGGCACCACGGACGTGCCGAAGGGCGCGATCTGGACGCACGAGGCGTACTACGCCATGGGCGAGTCGCCGCGCGAGCGCCTGGCCCTGACCGAGGCCGACGTCATCCTCGACTACCGGCACTTCAGCTGGTCGTCGCCCCAGATCCTCTCCATCGGGCCGACGCTGCAGACGGGCGCCACCCTCGTGCTCGCGCGCCGGTTCTCGCAGGCGCGCTTCTTCGACTGGCTGCGCGAGTACGGCGTCACCGTGGCCGTCGGGATTCCCACCGTCATCAACATGCTGCTGGCGCGGCCGGTCGAGCTGACCAGGGCGGCGGTGCCGCGGCTGCGGTTCATGACGTCGAGCACGGCGCCGCTCTCGGTCGAGAAGCACCTCGAGTTCGAGAAGACGTACGGGATCCCCATCGTGCAGCTCGCGGGCGGCACCGAGACGGGCTTCATGTGCGGCAACCATCCCGACCAGCGCAAGCTGGGCTCGATCGGGCGTCCCACGCTCAACATGCGGGTCCGGCTGCTCGACGACGCGGGCGACGAAGTGCCGGTGGGCCAGGAAGGCGAGATGGTCGTCAGCGGCCGGCAACTGGCGTCGGCGTACTGGCAGGGACCGGACCGGCTCGTCCCCATCCCTCAAGACGGGTTTCGCAACGGCGACCTCGCCCGGCAGGACGAGGACGGGTTCGTCTACATCACCGGCCGCAAGAAGGACATCATCATCAAGGGCGGCGTGAACATCGCGTCGCTGGAGATCACGAACTGTCTGCTCCAGCACCCGGGGGTCGCGGAGGCGGCGACGCTCGGGGTGAAGGACGACATCTACGGCGAGGTCCCGGTCGGGTTCGTCGCGTTCCGGCCCGGCCGAAGCCTCGGCGAAGCGGCGCTGCTCGAGCACTGCCGGACGCAGCTGGTGGCCTTCAAGGTGCCAGCCGCCGTGCTCGTGCTCGACACCATCCCGAAAAACGCCAACGGCAAGGTCGACCGAAGCCTCCTGGCGACGCTCTGGGAGCAGCGGATCGGACGCTGAGGTGAGCGCTCCCCCTCGTCCCGTGTCGCTCGCCCTCGCCGCAATCCGGGCCGCGCTGGGGGCGCTCATCCTCGGCGGCGTGGCGCTCAATTTCGCGAACGTGGTCGGCCGCTACGTGTTCTGGAAGCCGATCATCTGGGCCGAAGAGGTCCTGGTGTTCATCATGATCTGGTGCGTGATGCTGGGGGCC
>JBGPXN010000064.1:0-24449 GCA_041492755.1 Methylomirabilia bacterium
CCGTCCGCGCCCCGCTTCAGCACTTCCACCGAGCCGCGCACGATGATGTAGAGCTTGTCGCCCGGGTCGCCCTCCTCGATGATTCGCTTGCCTTCCGGGTACCGTTCGGTGACGAAGCGGTCGGCGATGACCGCCAGGTGCGACTTGTCCAGATCACCGAACAGCGGAATCGCGCCGAGGCGACCGGCCTCCACTTCGGCGCGCTGGCCGTCGTCGCTGATCACGAAACCGCCCTGGTGCTGCCACAGGCGGTAGTACGCGCCGCGCAGCGCGAGGAGCTCCGCGTGCTGTCCCTGCTCGACGACGCGTCCGCCGTCGAGGACGACGATCGTATCGGCTTCGACGGCGGTCGAGAGGCGGTGAGTGACCGAGATCACGGTGCGGGTCTCGGCCAGGCGCTTGAGCGTGCGCTGGATGGCGACCTCGGTGGGCGGGTCGAGGGCCGCCGTCGCCTCGTCCAGGATGAGGATGGCGGGATCGCGCAGGATCGCCCGGGCCAGGGCCAGGCGCTGCCGCTGGCCACCGGAGAGGCGCCCGCCCCGTTCGCCGACCACGGTGTCGTAGCCCTTCGGCAGCGCGACGATGAAATCGTGGATCTCCGCGGCCCGGGTGGCCGCCTCGATGTCGCCGTCCGTGGCCCCGGGTCGGGCCAGCCGGACGTTCTCGCGGATCGTCGTGTTGAACAGCACCGTCTCCTGCGACACGATGCCGATCTGGGCGCGCAGGGACCGCTGCGTCACCTCCCGCACGTCGCGGCCGTCGATGGTGATCGATCCCTGCTGCGGATCGTAGAAGCGCGTGATGAGTCCGAGCACCGTGCTCTTGCCGGAGCCGCTTCCGCCCACCAGGGCGACGGACCGCCGGGCGGGGATGCTCACGGTGACGTCCTCCAAATTGCGTTGCTCGCCCGTGTAGCTGAAGCCGACGTGACTGAGGCGCAGCTCGCCGGCCAGGCGTGGTGCCGGCGCCGCGGCCGGGTCGTCGAGGACGGCGCGCTCCGCCAGCAGCTGGTCGATGCCCCGCATCCCGCTCGTCGCCTGCAACAGCGCCGGGAGCGCCTGCGAGAGGTTGGAGACCGCGAGCCCGAGGTTCACGAACGTTCCGATGAAGGCGAACAGCGCCCCGACCGCGAGCCGATCGTGAAACACCAGCCAGGCGCCGGTCCCGATGATGGCGAGCTGAGCGACGTTGACCCCCACCTCGGCGGTCTTCACGACCAGGCTGGCCAGATAGCTCGCCCGCGCGCTGGCGTGCGCCTGGGTGCCGAGCTGTTGCTGCAGGCTGGTGCGCCGCGCCTCCTCGAGCCCGAACGCCCGGACCACCGCCTGCGCGCTGATATTTTCCTGGATGGCCGCCAGCACCGCCGCGTCTTCGCGCCCGCGATCGTCGTTGGCATCCGTCGCGGCGCGTGACAGCAGCCGCGGTCCGAGGATCGACAGCGGGAGGAGCGCGACCGTGAGCAGCGCGAGGCCGGCGTGCAGCCAGAAGAGCAGCACGATGCTGACGACCACCTGGAGCGAAGCATAGACCAGCGTCGGAAGCGACTTCGCCAGCGCGGCTTCCAGAGGCGCGAGGTCGTTGGAGAAGCGAGCGATGACGTCGCCGGTCGAGGTCCGGGAGTAGAAAGACATCGACAGACGCTGCAGGTGCTCGAACATCGTCAGGCCGATGTCGTTCAGGACGCGGGCCACGACCCGCGCCGCCACCACGTCTTTGACGATCCCGGCCACGGCCGCGATCACGAACAGACCGCCGAGCGTGGCCAGGATGACGACCAGGAGCCGGCCATCCCGCGGAACGATGGCGTGATCGATGAGGAAGCTGAAGCTCAGCGGCAGGCTCGTGTAGAACGCGAGCTCCAGGCACAAGCCGATGAGCACCAGCACCGCGTGCGCCCGGTAGGGACGGAGATAGCCGATGGCGCGGCGCAGGAATCGACCGACGCCAAGGGGAGCCGGGGCCGCACGCTGCACGTCGGGGCGATCGACGGCGTCCATCGACTCCATCAGCCCCGGCTCGTCGGTCCTTCGCGCCAGTGCCCGACACCCGAGATCATCCGTTCCAAGCGCTACAACGCCGCGGCGATCGTCTCGCCGACGTCCTTGGTGGATGCCGTGCCCCCCAGGTCGCGCGTGAGCGTCTTGCCATCCGCCACGACGCGCTCGATGGCGTCGACGACGGCGCGGGCGGCGTCGGGGTGGCCGAGATGCTCGATCATCATCGCGCCCGTCCAGATCTGGGCGATCGGGTTGGCCAGGTTTCGGCCCGCGATGTCCGGGGCGGAGCCGTGGACGGGCTCGAACATCGACGGATACTCTTTCTCGGGGTTGATGTTGCCCCCGGGCGCGATGCCGATCGAGCCCGCGATGGCGGGACCGAGATCGGACAGGATGTCGCCAAAGAGGTTGCTGCCCACGACGACGTCGAACCAGTCGGGGTGCTGGACGAAGTGCGCGGTGAGGATGTCGATGTGGAACTGCGCGGTCTTCACCTGGGGATACTGCTTGGCCATCGCGGCGAAGCGCTCGTCCCAGTACGGCATGCTGTGGATGATGCCGTTGGACTTGGTGGCCGAGGTGACGTGCCGCCGGCGCGTCAGGGCGCGCTCGAACGCGTAGCGCATGATGCGGTCGCAGCCGCGGCGCGTGAACACCGACTGCTGCATGGCCAGCTCGTCGGGCGTGTCGCGGTAGAGGCGGCCACCGATCTCGGAGTACTCGCCTTCGTTGTTCTCGCGCACGATCAGCATGTCGATGTCGCCCGGCCCGCGACCGGCGAGCGGCGACCGCACCCCGTTGAGCAAGCGCACCGGGCGCAGGTTGACGTACTGGTGGAAGCCGCGGCGAATCGGGATCAGGAGCCCCCAGAGCGAGACGTGATCCGGCACGCCGGGGAAGCCGACCGCGCCGAGGAAAATCGACTCGAACCGGCGAAGCTGCTCCAGCCCGTCTTCCGGCATCATCCGGCCGGTCTTGCTATAACGTTCGCAGCTCCAGTCGAATTCCGTCCACTCGAGCGTGAAGCCGAACTTTCGGCCGGCCGCCTCCAGGACCTTCATGCCCTCGGGGAGGACTTCCTTGCCGATCCCGTCGCCGGGAATGACCGCGATCCGATGCGCCATGCTCGGGTCTCCTTATTAGATGGGGGCCCCGAAATGGCCCCCATACCCCCAACGCTCGGAGCGCCCCGGGGAACCCGGGGCGCGCCTCGATGACCGGCGCGCCCCGGGACGGCTTCCATACCTCCAAGGCTCGGCGCTTCCCGGGAACCCCGGGGCGCGCCTCGATTCCCGCGTCAGGCGTCGATCATCGCCCCGGGGGGCCGTTTCGTCTATCCTCTATGCTCGTGAGCCCTGGAGGGATACGCCAGTGAGCCCGACACCGACTCCCGGAGTCGTCACGTCCACGCCCACCGGCGTCGGCCGGCACGTCGTCCGCACGATGTGTCCGATGAACTGCCACCCGACGCTGTGCGGGATGCTGGTCGAGGTCGAAGACGGACGTCTGGTCCGCGTGGCGGGTGATCCGGACAACCCCGACAGCCAGGGGTTTCTCTGCATCCGCGGGCACGCGTCGCGCGAGATCATCGGCAACCCCGAGCGTCTCCTCCATCCGCTGGCGCGGTCGCGCCGGAGCGATGCCTGGCACCGCATCACGTGGGACGAGGCGCTCGATCGCATCGCCGAGCGGATGCAGGCGGTCGGGCGCGAAGCCGTCGGCACGTGGTCGGGCCATGGCCTCTTCACCAACAACTACGGCACGCGCATCCACTCGCACCTGCTGCGGCGGTTCTCCAATCTCTACGGCTGCCAGTGGTGGAGCCCCACGATGATCTGCTGGGGGCTGGGAGGCTTCGGTCTCGGGCTCACCGGCGCGCTCGAGGTGAACACCAAGGAGGACATGGGCGCGCACTCGCGGCTCATCGTGATGTGGGGCGCGAACCTCGCGAGCCAGCCGAACACCGCTCGGTACCTGACGGCCGCGCGCCGCCGCGGCGCGTTCGTCATCACCATCGACGTGCGCGAGACGGAAGCCGTGGCGCAGTCGGACGCCGCCATCTTGCTGAAGCCGGGCACGGACGCCGCGCTCGCCCTCGGCATGATGCACGTGATCGTGAAGGAAGGGCTGCACGATCGCACGTTCGTGGCCGCGCACACCGTTGGATTCGACGCGCTCGTCGCCCACCTCGAGCGTCATTCGCCGGCGTGGGCGGCCGAGGTCACCGGGGTTCCGGCCGGCCGCATCGCGGATCTCGCGCGCCGCTACGCGACGACGGCGCCGGCGATGATCCTGCTCGGCGGCAGCTCGATGCACAAGGGCGCGAACGGCTGGCAGGGTGGCCGCGCCATCGGCTGCCTGCCGGCGCTGACGGGCAACCTCGGCATCCCCGGCGGCGGCTTCGGCCCCCGTCACGGCGCCGCGACCCACGGCCAGGCCCTGGAGAACATCGTCGCGCTCGACCGCCGGCCGCCGGGACGGTACGTGCCAAACCAGATGGAGACGATCACCGAGGCGCTGGTGGATGGCACGGTGCGCGTCCTGCTGCTCTTCGGCACCGACATGCTGTCGTCCTACGCCGACGCCGGCCGCCTCGAGGCCGGCCTGGCCCGCACCGATCTCGTCGTCAGCTACGACCTCTTCATGCACGAGACCGCGCGCCGCGTTTCCGACGTGGTGCTTCCGGCCACCGCGTGGCTCGAGGAGCTCGGTTGCAAGAGCACCAACACGCACCTGTACCTCATGCCACGCGTCCTGGAGCCCGCGGGCGAGACGCGTGCGCTGCCGTGGGTCCTGCGCGAGCTGGGAGGTCGCCTCGGGGTGCCGGACGTCTTTCCGTGGACGGGCGACGAGGGGCCGCTCGACGCGATCCTCGACCATCCGTCCACCGGCCACGCCACCGTCGACGCGCTGCGGGCCGAGGGCGGCATTCGCGCGCTGAAGATCTCCCACGTCGCCCATCCGACCCGGCGGTTCGACACGCCGTCGGGCCGGATCGAGTTCGTCTCGGCCCGCGCCGAAGCGCTCGGTCTGCCGTCGCTGCCGATCCACGAGGACTTGCCGACGTCCGCCACCTACCCGCTCGTGTTCCGGCAGGGACGCACCTTGACGCACTTCCACGGGTTCTACGACCACGGACGCGCGCTCCCCACGCTGGCCAAAGCCGATCCCGAACCCGAGCTGTGGATCTCGCCGGCCGATGCGGCGGCCCGCGCGGTGATGGACGGTGCAGCGATCCGTCTCTACAACGAGCGCGGGGAGCTGCCGTGTCGCGCGCGGGTGACGACGCGGATTCCCGCCGGCACGGTGTGGATGCGCGATGGCTGGAACGGCCTCAACCGGCTCACGTCGGGCCGGCGCGTGCTGCCCGACGCGGCCGTCGACCTCTTCGCGTTCTCCGCGGGTCAGGCCGAATTCGACGCGATGGTCGAGGTGGCGCCCGTCGGCTGATCGTCCGGCGGCCGGGGTGTCGCGCGCCGGAAGCGCCGTCGGAGTGCCGCCCACCCATATCCCAGGTAGACCAGGCCGATCATCAGGGCCGCCGTCGCCGCGCCGTACCGGCTCCAGCTCGTGAATGACACGCCGAGCAGCCGTTTGACGATCGTGTACGCGATGACCTGGTGCACGACGTAGAGCACGAACGCCGTCTGCCCGAGGATCATGAGCCAGGCCGGCGCGTACCGGCGCGCCTCGAGGAGCCAGTAGGACGCCGCGAGCAACGCGAGGACGCTGCCCGCGATCCACAGGAGCGTGAGGCCGCGCGGGGTCCAGTGCTGGTTCAGGAGGAAGTCGCGCTTGAAGGAGAGGTGCGGCACCGGGCCAAACGCCATCTCGAGGACGGCGAAGAGCGCGAGGCAGGCGACTCCGCCCGCGCCGAGCGCGGCCATGGAGCGCCCACGGCGCGGCGCCGGCACGTCGAGCCACACGAGGCCCAGCGCCACACCGACCAGCACCATGCCGATCCACGGCCAGGGCGGGAAATCGAAGAAGAATACGTCGGCCACGACCGGATGGGCAGGAAGCCAGGCCGCGAGCGTGGGAAAGGACCATGCGAACGTGAGGTAGAGCAACGCGGCCAGCAGGAACAGCGCGGCCGGGCCGGCCGGCCCTCGCGCCAGCGCCAGCGCCGCCACCGTCACGAGAATGCCGGTGCCGATCGTCTGCAGCACGCCCCCCGACCATATCGGGTCCTCGGGGAAGACCAGCGCGTTGAGCAGGTAGCCCGTCAGGAGCAAGACGAACGCGCGTCGCGTCCAGTGCGCGGCGACGGGGCGCTCCGGATGGCGCGCGTGCGCGAGCGGTATGCAGAAGCCGACCAGGAACAGGAAGATCGGGGCGGCCAGCGTGAGCGTGACGTAGATGACCTGGTAGCGGAACCACCCCATCGGCCGGTCGATCCACCACCGTGCCGTGTGGTTCACCACCATCAGCACGAGCGCGAGACCGCGGAGGCCGTCGAGGAAGCGGAGTCGGTCCAGTCTGCCGCCCGGGGTCTAGCGCTTTCGAGCGCCGACGATGACGAGCACGACACCGGCGGCCAGCGAAAGACCGCCGAGCAGCGGAGGCAGGGGAATGGTCCTCTGCTTCTCCGCTTCCACTTTCAGCGGGCCGATCTCGACGATCTTTTCCTTGGTGGTGTAGGTGATGCCCTGGTAGGCCAGCGCCACGATCCCGAACACGATGAGAATCACGCCGATGATCACGATAGGTTTCATGCGACCCTCCGTCGGCGCTCCGCGCTTCCGTCGACGCTCCGCTGTTAAGGTATCATGGCGGAACACCCTGACCCGGGCTGGAGGCTGTGATGCGACGGCTGATCACGATCTACGACACGACGCTTCGGGACGGGACGCAGGGCGAGGGCGTGTCGTTCTCCGGAGAAGACAAGATCCGGCTCGCCACGCGGCTGGACGCACTCGGCATCCATTACATCGAGGGCGGCTGGCCGGGCTCCAATCCCAAGGATCTGCGCTTCTTCCGCCGCATGCAGGACGTGGCCCTCAAGCACGCCAAGCTCGCCGCCTTCAGCATGACCCGGCGCGCCGGTGGCGCGACCGAGACCGATCCGAACATGCAAGCGCTGATCGACTCGGGCGCGCCCGTGGCCACCATCGTCGGCAAGTCCTGGGACTTCCACGTCACCCATGCCCTGGAGACGACGCTCCCCGAGAACCTCGCCATGATCCGCGACTCCATCGGGTTCCTCCGTCCCCGGATGGACGAGGTCATCTACGACGCCGAGCACTTCTTCGACGGCTTCCGCGCCAACCCGGAGTACGCGCTCCAGACGCTGCGGGCCGCGGAGGAAGGCGGCGCCCACTGGCTGGTGCTCTGCGACACCAACGGCGGCACCCTGCCCGCCGACCTCGCCGAGATCGTGCGCACCGTGCGCAAGCACGTCCGCACCCGGCTGGGCATCCACGTCCACAACGACGCCGAGTGCGCGGTGGCGAACTCGCTGGCCGCGGTGGCCGAGGGCGTCGACCAGGTGCAGGGCACGATCAACGGCTTCGGCGAGCGCTGCGGCAACGCGAACCTCGTGTCCATCATCCCGAGCCTCGTGCTCAAGATGGGCCTGGACTGCATTCCGGAGGCGAACCTGCGCGAGCTGCGCAGGCTCTCGCGGTTCGTCTCGGAGCTGGCCAACAAGAAGCCGTGGGACTCGCAGCCCTACACCGGCGACTCCGCCTTCGCCCACAAGGGCGGTATGCACGTCTCGGCCGTGGTCAAGCATCCCCACACGTACGAGCACGTCGATCCGGAGGCGGTCGGCAATCACCGGCGCGTGCTCGTCTCCGAGCTCTCCGGGAAGTCGAACGTCCTCTGGAAGGCGCGGGAGTACGGCATCGACCTCGACAAGGAAACGCCGGACTCACGCCGCATCCTCGATCAGCTCAAGACGCTCGAGGACCAGGGCTTCCAGTTCGAGGGCGCCGAGGCCTCGTTCGAGCTCCTCATGGAGCGCGCCCTCGGACACTACCAGCCCTACTTCCAGCTCGAGGCGTATCGCGTGATCGTCGAAGAGCAGAACGCCGGCGGCGAGCCGGTGGCCGAAGCGACCGTGCGCGTGCGCGTGAAGGGCATGCTCGAGCACACCGCGGGCGCCGGCAACGGTCCCGTGAACGCGCTCGACTCCGCGCTCCGCAAGGCGCTCGAGGAGTTCTATCCCAACCTGCGCCAGATGCGGCTGCTCGATTACAAGGTCCGTATCCTCGACGAGTCCAAGGGCACCGCGGCCAAGACCCGCGTGCTCATCACGTCCGGCGACGGCGACGAGACCTGGGGCACCGTGGGTGTGGCCGACAACATCATCGAAGCGTCGTGGCAGGCGCTGGTCGACTCGATCGAGTACAAGCTCCACCGCGACGAGCGGCGGGAGGCCTGACCGCCAGTTCGGATCACCAAGCTTCGTTACTGGTTCGTGAACGCGCGACGCGGTCGCCGACCGGGGGGCACGGGCGGAGCTGGGGGGACGGGGTCCTCTGACCACAGCCGACGGTGTACCGATCACCGGCGAGCCGTTCCCAGTCCCTACGGCGATGTCGTCGTCTCGCGTGGCGGGAAATGGGTCACCCGGACCCCATCCCCCCATCTCCGCCCGTGCCCCCCGGTCGATCGCGGTGGGCGCGTTCACGAATAATCCAGGCTAGAGCCGTTCTTGGAAGAGGTTCGACTTCGTCCACCAGCACCCGCTTTTGATCTGGAGCGTCCGAGGGTTCGCGCCCTGAACCTCTAGCGTCCAAAGTCAAAGCTCCGCGTGCGTATTCGGAGTCAGCTCTTTCCTGACCCCGGCTCCCCCGTAGAAGCATCCCAAGCCCCTCGGGGGAGTCCGGCTCCCGAAGTGGCGGGTGGCCGCGCTTCTTGCGGCTGCTTCCATCGATGGAGGAAGTTGAAACACGCAAGGCCGGGTGACGTCTAGCCTAGGGGCCGACGCCCTCCCGGGGCCACGAGCCGGCCGGCGCCCGGCGGGCGCGGCCCACGAAGGAGCGCTCCCAACCCGCGACGTTGTTGCAGGTTTGCGGGCGCGCGTGGCAGATGAACCCCTCGACGAAATGCACCTCGAAGCCGTCTGGCCGCTCGGGGTCGCCGCTGACCTCGAACGTTCCGGCGCTCAGGTGGGGTGGGGCCGGGGGCATGCCGACCTCGACCGCGGTGGGGAACGAGAAGGCGGAGGCCCCGACCGGCCCAATGAGGCCGGCCCCCTCGCCGTCAGGGCCCTGAAACTCCAGCCGGAACGCGCCCGGGCCGATCGGGATGAGCCGCGCACGGCCGGTCCCGGCCAGAGAGCCCGTGTCCGACACGACGTCGGCGCCATCCCACCGAGACAGCCGCGCGAAGGACTCCCAGTCGAAGTGGTACACGGCCTCGGACGCGGCGCCGGCTGACGCGGCGGCGAGCAGGAGGCCCAGCAGAAACCGAGCGGTCACAATCCTCACGCGTGCAACGCCCGTACCGGGCCACGGCCACGGCGCGCGCTTTCGCGCCGCGGCCGCGCGCCCGTCCCCTCAGACGCCGCGAGACGCCCTCCACGCCCGGATCTGCTCGCCGTGTTCCTGGTACTCGATCAGGAGGTCGGCCACGGCGTTGCCCTTGGCCTTGGTGGCGAAGCGGGCGTTCCAGCCGTCGACGTCCTCGTAGCTGACCCCGTCGGGGATCGGCCGCTCCCCGCGAGCCAGCCGCTCCAGCGCGGGGATCATCTCGCGGTGCCAGCCGTCCATGTGGGCCACGATTTCCTTGATGCTCCACGTGCCCAGCCAGACCTCGGACATCTGATCTTCGGGTGCAGGCGCTTGTAGAACGAAAGGGCCGAGACGATGGAACCTCGCGAATTGTCGACGGTCGCGCCGCAACCTCGCACCGCTGTTGGTATTCGTCCAGCAGACATCTTGGGACAAGTGTCTCACGCCAGACCAGCCGTCGCCCGCAGGGCGGCCCGGTTCAGCACATCGTCAGCACACCGGGACGCCCGGAGATTTCGCGCTGAACTACTGCCGCTGATTGACTCCGCCTCTTGTGGCGGTGTCGACGTGCACCGAAATAGCGGGCGGCCCCGGCGGCGGGCCATCGAGCAGGACTACGCCGAGGATGAGTCCAGCCACGGCGCCGGAGAGCATGACCAGCATCACGAGCGCCTTCAGCGCGCCTCGAACCACGCGACGCAACAACTGGAGGGACCGTCGCCTGCCGCGGCGGGGCAGGTCCGGTCGCTGGGGCTCGACCTCGACTTCCGGAGGGAAGAGCAGTGAATATTTCATGATGTTAGATCCTGATACGGATGGCCATGGCTGAGTCAAGAAACGGCTACATTGAGAACGCGGGGCTAGGGGTAGCTCCCGAAGAGCCGGTACCCTGACGGCCTGGCCCGCGATCTCCTCCAGGGCGCTCCACGAGACGGTGGGCGGCACTCGGAGGCTGACGTAGTGGGCAGAAGAGATTCGCGGCGCAAGATCGCGGACTGTTGGCGGCAGTGGCCATGCTGGCGGTGAGAACCAAGCACCTGACCGCCGCGGGCGCGAGGAGGACGTGATGGCTGAAGATTGGGGCGCCATCGAATATCTCAAGGACCCGGAGAACATGCGCCGGCTCGAAGCGGCCGATGTCGTGTTTGGTGTCGATGTCGCTACGGCAGAGAAGGTCTTGTTCTATGGCCGCGAGTACTTCAAGCGGATCGTCGCTGAGGGCACAGCCGCGCCGGGCCTCATCGTGGAAATCCCGATCGTCTTCGAGAGTGACGAGTACGAAATGCTCGCCGGCGCCTGCGTGGCGCTCAAAGGCCGCCACGATCTTGACGAAGGTGAACCGGAGATGGGCGGGGAAGCCGGGTGAGCCCCGCGGGCGGCGGGCGGAGGAGATTGCATCCGAGCGAACGAAGCGGAATCTCGCCAAGGCCAGTGTGAACCGGGACCTCTCGATCCTCCGCCACAGGCTGCGCCTGGCCGCGGAGCGGGGCGAGCTCGCGGCCGTGCCGAAGATCCGGCTCGAGCGCGAGCAGCAGGGCCGGCTTCGCTTTCTCAGCGAGGAGGAGGCCACGCGGCTCTTCACGGAGTGCCGGCGCGCGGCCGCGCAGCCGGTAACGTCGTGCCGGAGCCCTCAGCTACCCGCGGTGGTGACGCTCGCGCTCAACACCGGCATGCGCCGTGGCGAGATCCTGGGGCTGACCTGGGACCGCGTCGACTTTTCCCGCGGCGTTCTCCTGCTCGAAAAGACGAAGAGCGGTCACCGGCGGGAGGTTCCGATGAACCGGGGCGTCTACGATGCGTTGTCGCCGCTGGCCCGATCGGAAGCCGGCCGCGCGTTCGACGGCGGCTTCCGCACGGCGTTCGAGAGCGCGGTCAGCCGGGCGAAGCTCGCCGATTTCAAGTTCCACCACCTCTGGCACACGTTCGCGTCGTGCCTGGTGATGCGCGGGCGGCCCGCTCAAGGAGGTCCAGGAGCTGCTCGGCCATCAGACGATCGCGATGACGATGCGGTATGCCCACCTGTCGCCGGATCGGCTCCGGGACGCCGTAGCGGCGCTCGAGGACGTCACTGGAGCGCCCGCGTTCAGCACAACGTCAGCACATAGCATCGAGGAGAGGGCCGAGCAGCTCGTAACTGCTCGTCAGAATTGACGGGGCGATCAGGGGTGCAGGCGCTTGTAGAACAGCAACTCCCGGTAGCCCTGGGGCAGGTTGTCGATGTGGCCCGCCGGCGCGAAGCCGAGCGCCGTGTGCATCTGGATCGACACGCCGTTGGTCTCCTCGGTGGACGAGAACAGCCGTGGGCTCGGCGACATCTGCTCGACGCTCTTGTAGAGCGCGCGGGCGATGCCCCGCCGGCGCTTCTCCTTTTTCACCACGACCAGCGAGACGAAGGTGCACTGAAACCAGTCGGTGCGGTAGGCGATGAAGCCCACGACCTCACCAGCGTCTTCCGCCACGATCAGGTGATGGCGCTCGACGTGGGAGCGCACGAACGGCCCGGCGCGCTCGGGCCCGATGACGTCCGCCGCCATCCCCATGACGGCGCCGAGGTCGCCGCTCTCCGGCTGCCGAATCTCCATACGAGGCCAGTCTACCCTGCGTGGGGAGGGCGCGCAGTTGGGGGCCCCGGAGCTCTAGTAGGTGCCCGGCCGGATCTGCTTGTAGAGGGCCTTGAGCTTCTCGGCCGAGAAGTCCGAGGACTGGCAGACGTTGATGATCTTGCGCTCGTCGGCTTCGACCTTCGCCACCGCTTCCGGCACGCGCGCCGCGACGTCGGGCGGGATCGTCACCACGCCGTGCTGGTCGGCGTGCACGAGGTCGCCCGGCTTGACCCAGAGACCGCCGAGCTTGACGGGCAGGCCGAAGTCCACCATGTGGACGTAGGCGTGAGAGACCGAGACGTGCGAGGCCGCGAACTGGAAGCCGAGCGCGCGGACCTCGTCGAGGTCGCGCACGGAGCCGTCGGTGATCGTGCCGACGCAGCCGAGCGCCTTGTGGATGTTGGCCTGGACCTCGCCCCACTGCGCGCCCTGGCCGCGCGGCTCGTCGAGGTCGTGCACCACGACCACCCGGGGGGCGGGAATGCTCAGCACGTAGTCCCACCAGCCGTAAGTGCTGGCGCGATGGCCCTCGAGGGGCGCGGGCTCCGCGCGAATGACGCAGGGGACGGCGTAGCCGACCATGGGGCCAAGCTCGGGGAACAGGCAGCGGATCTCCGAGGACATCTGGCCCTGGTTGCGCGGGCGCACGTTGAACGTCTCGATCGCGTTGGCGACGCTGGGGCTCGTAATCTTGCGCAGGGCGTCGATCACAGCTACCTCCTGACCTGGGGTTCGAGGGTATTCAGCGAAGCTTCACCGTTTCTGACGCGTGCCATCAGATCATGTCCTTGCGCTTCTGGAGGAGGAGCTTGCGCAATGTCTCGACCGTCTCCTCCACCGATCCCATGTTCGGATTCACGGCGAGGGCGCGCTCGAAGTAGTCCAGCGCCTGGGCCGGCCGGTCGAGCTGCAGGTAGATCATCCCGTAGCCGCTCAACGCGCCGAAGTGGTATGGGTTCCGCTTCAGGACCTCGTCGCAGTCGGCGAGCGACTTCTCGTACTGGCCGAGCAGGTAGTAGACGGTGGCCCGCTTGTTCCAGCCCTCGGCGAAGTCCGGCCGGCGCTGGATGATGCGGGTGAAGGTCTCGACGGCGGTGTCGCCCTGGCGCCGCGTCATCTGTTCCAGGCCGATCGCGAACAGACGATCGACCTCCTCGTCGCCCGAGCGGCTCCAGAGTTGCCACATCGCGCGCTCGGCGAGCGCGCGCACCGTCGGATTGCCGTCGCGCAAGGCCTTGACGAGCGCGGGGACGTCCTCCATCTGTCCCGCTTCGGCCAGCCACTCGACACCACCCCGTCGTACGGTCGCATCGGCCGATTGGAGCGCGGCGAGCGCCTGCTCGCGCGTGAGCTCCGCGGCCGTGCCGCCCACGACGACGAGCGCGAGCGCGCCGGCGACCAGGGCGCTGACGACGACACCGCCGAGCCCGACGCGCGGGCTCACGGGGTGAACGCCTCGTCGACAACAATGACCCAGATACGGCCGTCGAGGACGGCGACCGCGACCTCCTGTCGTGGCGTCGGCATCGGCGCGAGCGTGGTCCACGTGCCGGCCGCCCGCTGGTCCACCGGCGCGGGAGAGTCGATGCGCGCACCGATACAGGCCGTCGCGGTGAGAGTGGCGAGCGCGGTGAGCGCGGCGCGCGCCCGGGCGGTGCGCTTCACGATCGGCCGACCAGGGCCAGGAAGCCGGCCTCGTCGAGCACGGCGACGCCGAGCCGGCGCGCGTCGTCGGCCTTGCTCCCCGGCTCCTCGCCCACCACGACGTAGTCGGTCTTGCGTGACACCGACCCCGTCACGCGGCCGCCCAGACGTAGCACGAGGTCGCGGGCGGCCTCGCGCGTGAGCGAGCGCAGGCTCCCGGTCAGCACCAGGGTCTTGCCCTCGAGCGGCTTGGGCCCTTCGAGCGCGCCCTTCTCCCTCGTGTCCACACCGGCCGCGCGTAGCTCGGCGAGCACGCGCCGGTTGGTGTCGTCGGCGAAGAACCGCGTCACCGACTCCGCGATCTCGTCGCCGACGCCGTGCACGTGGCTCAGCTCTTCGGTGGACGCGGCGGCGAGCGCATCGAGACGACCGAATCGGGTGGCGAGCAGATGGGCGACGCGCTCGCCGACGAGCCGGATGCCGAGCGCGTTCAGGAGCCGGGTGAGGCCGCGCCCCTTCGAGGCCTCGATGGCGGCGATGAGATTGCCGGCCGATTTTTCCGCGAAGCGCTCGAGTCCCACGACGTCGTCGACGGTGAGGCGGTAGAGATTGGCCACGCTCTTGACCATCCCGCGGTTGACGAGCTGATCGACGACCGCTTCGCCCAGATGCTCGATGTCCATCGCGCGCCGGGAGCCCCAGTGACGCAGGCGCTCCTTGAGCTGGGCCGGACACGCGGTGTTCATGCAGCGCCAGTACGCCTCGTCGGGCGGCCGGTACGCGATGCCGCCGCACGCGGGACAGCGCTCGGGAAAACGGAACGGCTCGGCTTCGGGCGGCCGCTTGCTCTCGATGACCTGCACCACGTAGGGAATGACGTCGCCGGCGCGCTCGATCAGCACGGTGTCGCCGACGCGCACGTCCTTGCGCCTGACTTCGTCCTCGTTGTGCAGGCTCACGTTGCGGATGACGACGCCGGCCAACTCCACCGGCCGGAGCTTGGCCACCGGCGTGAGCGCGCCCGTCTTGCCGACGTTGACCTCGATGGCCTCGATGAGGGTGGTGGCCTGCCGGGCCGCGAACTTGAACGCGATGGCCCAGCGCGGGTGGTGGGTGGTGCTGCCCAGGCGCCGCTGCTGCTCGAGCGAATCGACTTTGACCACCGCGCCGTCGGCGTCGTATTCGAGCGCGTCACGCTCGGCCTCGAGGCGCGCGCAGGCCGCGATGACGTCGTCGAGGGTCGCGCATCGCTCCGCGCGCGGGTTGGTGGGAAAGCCCGCCGCCCGCAGCGCCTCGAGCACCTGCGCGTACGAGGCGAAGCCGGCGTCCTCGGCCCCGCTCAGATGGTAGAGGAAGATGTCGAGGGGCCGCCGCGCGGTGACGCCGGGATCCTTCTGCCGCACCGCCCCGGCGGCGGCGTTGCGCGGATTCGCGAACGTGGCCTCCTCCGCCTCTTCCAGCGACCGGTTGAGCCGCGCGAATTCCGCGCGCGGCATGAACACCTCGCCGCGGACCTCGAGCTCCGGCAGCCCGGCCAGTGGCCCACGCAGCACCCTCGGCAGGCGGCGGATGGTCCGGAGGTTCCGGGTGATCTCCTCGCCCACGCGGCCGTCGCCGCGCGTGGCGCCGCGCACGAAGCGCCCGCGCTCGTAGACCAGCGCCACCCCGAGGCCATCGATCTTGGGCTCGCACACGTAGCTGGGCTTCGCCGTGGGCAGAGCGCGGCGCATCCGCGCCTCGAATTCCCGCAGTTGCTCGGGGGTGGTGGCGTTGTCGAGCGAGAGCATGGCCTGGCGATGCTCGACCGGCTTGAACGCGTCGACCGGCGTGCCGCCGACGCGCTGGGTCGGGCTGTCGGGAGTGACCAGCTCCGGGAACGCGGTTTCGAGCGTGCGCAGGTCGGTGAGGAGGCGGTCGTACTCGACGTCGGAGACTTCGGGCCGAGCCTCGACGTAGTAGAGGTACTCGTGGTGACGGATCTGCCCGCGGAGCTCGTCGATCCGCTGCGCGGCGTCGGCCCGATCCATGGCGCAAGGATAGCACGCAGGTTTTGCGCCGGCCGCGGGCGCACCCGTGGGCGAACGGCTCACTCCGCACGCGGACGACTCATGCGGCGCGAACCACCCGCGCGACGGGGGTCATGGTACCTGGCGGCGCACGGGGGCGCGGACGCTCAGCCGGATGGCGACGAAGACGGGCAGGAGTCCCGCGCCGACGATGGCCAGCGCCGGAATCGCGGCCTGGCCCCACAGCGATTCGGACGCGGCCTCCCACACGGCGACGGCGAGCGTGTCGAAGCCGAAGGGCCGCAGCAGCAGCGTGGCCGGCATCTCCTTCATCGTCTCGACGAAGACCAGCACCAGCGCCGTGAGCACGCCGCCGCGCATCAGCGGCAGGTGCACGCGACCCAGCGTCCCGGTGATTCCCGCACCCAGCGAGCGGGCGGCATCGTCGAGGCTGGAGGGAATCTTGGCGAGGCTGGCCTCCACCGTGTGCACGCCGACCGCGATGAAGCGCACCACGTAGGCGAAGAGCAGCGCGCCGACCGAGCCGGTGAGGACCAGGCCGAGACGCCGGCCCAGCATCGCATCCGCCAGCCGCAAGACGGCGTGATCGACGATGGCGACGGGGATCAGGATCCCGACGGCGATGACCGAGCCTGGCAGCGCGTACCCCATAACGGCCAGGCGCGTGGCGAGCCGCACGCCCGGCGACGGGTGCAATCGGACCGCGTAGGCCAGCACGAGGGCGGGGATGGCGACGCCGGCGGCCGCCAGTCCGGCCAGGGTCAGCGTGTTGACGAGGAGCCCAGCGAAGCGCAGGGCGAGGCTGCCCTCGGCCAACGCCCACACCAGGAGCTGGGCCACGGGCACGACGAACGCCGCCGCGATGACCGCCGTGCAGATCGCGGTGGCGATCGCGGCGCGCCAGCCGCGCAAGGTCCCCGCCGGGACGCCCGGTCCGCGCCGGTGCGTCTGCACGAAGCGCGCGCGCCCGCGGAGCCCACGCTCGAGCGTGAGCACGGCGAACGCGAAGAGCAGGAGCAGGCTGGCGAGCTGGGTGGCGGCGGCGCGATCGAACATGCCGAGCCACACGCGGTAGATCGCTTCCGTCAGTGTGCGGTACCCGAACGTGGCCACCGTGCCGAAGTCCGCGAGCGCTTCCATCATCGCGAGCGACACGCCGGCGACCAGCGACGGCCGCGCCATCGGCAGGGTGACGGCGACGAACGCCCCGCGGCCGCTCAGGCCCAGGGCGCGCGCGGTCTCCAACGTTGCCGCCGTCTGCTCGCGGAACGCGGCACGCGCGAGGAGATACACGTAGGGGTAGAAGACCAGCGTCATCACGAGGACGACGCCGCCATAGGAGCGCAGCTCGGGCAGGCGCGCGCCGGGACCGGCCCAGTGCCGGAACGCGGTCTGGATCGGTCCGCTGAAGTCGAGCAGACCGAGGAACGCGAAGCCGATGACGTAGGCCGGAATGGCGAGGGGCAGGATCAGCAGCCAATCGAAGACGGCGCGACCGGGGAAGCGCCACGCAACGACCAGGTAGGCCAGGCCCGTTCCGAGCACGAGCGTGCCCGCGCCCACGCCGAGCAGCAGGAGCACGGTGTTCAGGATCAGTCCCGGAAGCTGGGTCTGCCACAGGTGCGCCCACAGCTCGCCCCGCGGCGTGGCCAGCGAGGACAGGACGCCGGCGATGGGGACGAGGAGCGCGGCGGCGATGGCGCCCGCCGCGACGGTCCAGGCCGACAGGCCACGCGCCCAGCGGGCCGCGGCCAGGAGGCCGGTCATGGCCACGCGTGCTCCGGGTTACTTGTAGCCGGCGCGATCGGCGAGACGAACCGCCGCGGCCTGGAACTCACCCGCGGACGCGACGTTGATGTCGTCCGCCTTGAAGCGGCCCCACTGGGTCACGAGCTTGCTGGCGCCCGCCATGGGATTGGCGGGGAACTCGTGGGCCTGATCCGCGAACGTCTGCTGCGCTTCGGGGCTCGCGAGATATTCGAGCAGCTTCACCGCATTGGCGCGATTCTTCGCGTGCCCGGTCACGCCCGCCCCGGAGATGTTCACGTGGGTACCCGTCGTGGCCTGGTTGGCCCAGAAGGGCGCCACCGGGAAGTTGGCATCCTTGGCCACGATGCGCGCCAGGTAGTAGTGGTTGGTGAGGCCCACGTCACACTGGCCGGCGGCGATCGCCTCGAGGATCTTGGTGTCGCTGTTGATCAGGATCGGCTGGTTGGCGACCCAGGTACGCACGATCTCTTCGGTGCGCGCCTCGCCGTGTCGCTTGATCATCGTGGCCAGCAGCGACTGGTTGTAGATGTAGCCGGACGTGCGCAGGCACAGCCGGCCCTTCCATTTTGGATCGCCCAGCGCTTCGTACGTGGACAGCTCCGCCGGCTTGACCTTCTTCGTGTTGTACATGATGGTGCGCGCCCGGACGGTGAGGCCGACCCAGCGGTGCTCGGGGTCGCGCAGGTTGGCCGGGATGCTGGCGTCGAGCTCGGGCGAGTCGGTCCGGGCCAACAGGCCCGCGCGGGCGGCGTTCCAGAGGTTGCCGGCGTCCACGGTGAGGAGGACGTCGGCCGGGGTGCGATCGCCTTCCGCCTTCAGCCGCTCGAAGAGCTCGCCGGTCTGGCCAGTCAGCGTCTTGACCTCGATGCCGGTCTTGCGGGTGAAGGCCTGAAACGTGGCTTCTTCCCCGTAGTGCCGGGCCGAGTAGACGACGACTTCCAGGCGCTGGGCCGGGGTGATGGACGGCACGAGCAGTCCGACGACGAGCAGCCCGGCCAGGAACGCAAAACCAATGACGCGGGTGCGGGTCCGAGTGAGCATGGTGAAGCTTCCTTTCGTCAGGCCGGGGACGCTATACTGAAGGGGGTCGGCCCAAAGCAATGAGCTAGTTAGGTACACCTAATATGGCGAAGCTGTCAACGTTAAAGAAAGAAGCCACGACGGCCTCGGTCCAGGACTACCTGGCCGCGATCTACGATCTCACCGGCACTGCCCGTCCCGTCATCGGCGCCCGCCTTGCCAAGCACATGGCCATCTCGGCGCCCGCCGTGACCGAAGCGATCCATCGCCTGACCCGCGCCGGCTACGTGAAGGTTGGGCGCGGCAAGGCGCTGACGCTGACGCCGAAAGGCCGCGAGATCGCGGAGGTGATGGCGCGGCGCCACCGGCTGCTCGAGCGCTGGCTCACCGACGCGCTCGGCCTGAACTGGACCGACGCCCACGAGGAAGCGCATCGGCTCGAGCACGCCCTGTCGCCCCGGGTGGAGGAGAAACTGGCCGCGATGCTGGGGATGCCGAGCACGTGTCCGCACGGCAATCCCATTCCCGGCATGGTGGGCAAACCTTCGCGCGTCAAGCCGTTCCCGCTGGCGCAGGCCAAGGAAGGCGCCACCGTCGTGGTCGAGCGCATTACCGAGGAGGCGGAAGCGGACAAGAACCTCCTCGAGCACCTCTGGCGGAACGACGTGCGCCCCGGGCGGCGGTTGCGGATCACCGAAGTCGCACCGTGGGCCGGCACCATCACCGCCTCCGGGGACGGCAGGACGATCGCGCTCGGGTTGCCGGCGGCCGCGAAGATCTGGGTCTACGAACCGACGGAGTCTCCGCGCGAGGGATGAGGCTCGTCCGCTGGCTGCTGGTTGCGTTCGCCATCTTCTACGCCGTCTACTGCGTGGCCACGACGGCGTGGGCCTACATCGAGCTGTCTTACGTGGTCGAACAGGCGCTCGCCGGGCCGGCACGGAGCGGCGGTGGCACCCTCCGGCGCACCATCATCATGAACGCCGCCGAGAGGGGCATCCCGCTGAAGGAAGGCGACGTCTACGTGAACGAGGCCAACCGCGTCATCCTCGTCCGCGTGAAGTGGTCGTTCCCGGCCGTCCGCTGGCAGGGGGACGACATCGTGGAGATCCCGGTCTGGGTGGAACGGTCCGTCGCAGCACCGTGAGCGCGGCGACCGCTACTTCCGGCTGGTCGGCTTGGCCCTGGCCTCCGCGAGCATCTTCGTCACGCGCTCGCGGTCCTCGCCCGGCGGCGCGACCGCGATGAATTTCTCCCACGACTTGATCGCGGCCGGCGCGTCGCCCTTGACCTCGTAGAGGACCTGACCGCGGTAGAGGAGCGCCGGCGCGTAGTTCGGGTCGATCGCGAGCGCCTTGTCGAACGACTCCAGCGCGCCGTCGGCGTGGCCGCCGATGGCCACGACGAGCCCTAGATGCGTCATCGCGTCGACGTTCTTGGGGTCACGTTTGAGCACGGCCTGGTACGCCGCGATCGCTTCCCCGTAGCGGCCTTCGAACAGACTGCTCCGCGCGGCCTCCAGCATGCCGCGAAGCATCTCAGGGGTCACCGGCCGTGGCGCGCCACTCCCGCCGCCTCCGGGCGGCTGGCCCATCGGTGACGGTCCGGCGCCCGTCGGTCCCGGCGCATCCAGGGTGGCGAGCGGGCGCGATCCGGGCAGGGGACCGGACTGCCGATCCGGCTCCGTGTAGCGCATGACCCCCACGCCGATCGCGACGCCGAACGCCAGCAGGGCGACCGCGCTCGTACCGATGGCGAGCGGGTGCCTCCAGCCCAATGACGGCCGGGCGCCGGTGACGTCCTTTTCCTTTTTTGGCGGCGCCTCCGGCTTCGGGTGCGGAGCGCCGAGGCGGTCGAGCTCGCCCAGGATCGTCGCGGCCTCGGCCTCGTAGCGCGCGCGCAAGTCGGCGTAGTCGTCGTCGGAGATGTGGCCGGCGTCGTGCTCGAAGTCGAGCTCGCGCAGGGTTCGCAGCACGCGACGCTTCTGCTCGCCGAGCTGCTCCCGGGCGTCGGGCGGCATCGGCAGGAACGCTCGGCGCGCTTCGTGGCGCCGCCGGAGCAGCGGCCAGAGCGTCCACACCAACCCCGGCACGCCGATCAGCACCACCACCAGCGCCACGCCTCTCACGCTTCGTTCTCCATCTCGCGCCGGATGCGCTCGCTCATCGCCGGATCGACGGCCGGCGGCGGCGGTGTCCGGCGGCGGACCCAGCGGCGCACCACCAACGCGACCACGACGACGCCGACGAGGATCGCGAACGGGGGCAGCAGCCACACGAGCAGGTTGAAGCCGTGGCGCCGGGGGGCGAGCAGGATCCACTCGCCGTACTTGTCGACGAAGTACTCGATGACCTGAGCGGGCCGCTCACCGCTGGCGAGACGCTCGCGGATGACCGCGCGCATCTGCTGCGCCATCTGCGACGGCGAATCGGCGACGGAGAGGTTCTGGCACACGACGCAGCGGAGTTGCGAGGCCACCTCATACACGGCCGCGTCGTGGACGGGCACTGCCGGCGGCTGCGCCGCCACCTGCGCAACCGGAACGACGAGAAGGCCGACGGCGAAGAGAACGACGGCGAGGGCGTTGCCACGGCACGTCCGGGACACCCGCATAGGGTACACCGGGCGGCCGGCCGATTCAGCCGTTCGTCACGCTCGCTCGCGTGACGCGGTCCGGGTGCTTATTGCAGCTCGATCCTCCACACGGGCCCCAGGAAGTAGAGCGGTCCTTCGAATCGCAGGAAGCTCGGCGCCTCGCCCTCCAGGATCCACGTCTGCATCGGGGCCAGGTCGGAAACGAGCAACGAAGCGAACAGGCCGAGCTGTGGCTTGATGAGGTAGCGGGTGGCGCGCTCCAGGGAGTCGGCGACGAGGACGGTGTCCTGGGTGGCCGGCTCCAGCAGGAGCTTCACGACCCGCGGCTTGGGCGTGAACGCGAGGATCTGGACCGTCGCGCTGCCCCGGGGTGGCAGGTTCTTCAACACGACGCCGATCATGCCGTTGTAGACGTCGTCGGGCAGCGTCATGCGTCCGGACACGACGTCCTCGGGGCTGTCCTGGTCCGCGCGATACCGCACGGTGTAGCGCCCGCTCTCCCGGTCGATGCTGGCGTCGATGGTCTCGGGGAAGGACGGCCCGCGCTGGATGATGCGATAGCCGAGGAGGCTGAACGTCCCGCGCTGCGAGAAGACGACGCCTTCGTCGTAGAGCGAGCCGTCGGTGAACCGGAACACGAGGCGACTCTCGACACGGTCGCCGCGGGCGATCTGGGTGAGATCGCCTTGCGCCAGCTTCGTGCCGTTGGCGGCCCGCAACACGGGAAAGCCGCGCGTGATGCCTTCGCTGAACTGCACGGAAATGGCCTCGGCGCTGGCAAGTCGGGCACTGAGCACCAGCGTGAGGACCACCCCCAGCACAACGCGTGAGACGGTCCACCCCTTCACGTCAGCACCTCCGGCGCAAGATACTTCGGTGACAGCAAGGCTCATGCCTTGGGCGGCAGCGCGGCGGCGTCCCGAAAAGTGGTCCCCAAATAACGTTCCGCCGTGCCCAGGTCGCCGGCTGGCGCGACGGCGTGCCAGGGGGACGCTGACATTGTTACAAGGCCGACAGTCGGTTCTACACAGGCGGACAGTAATTACACGGTGCAGGTCTCCTTCCGCGAGCACACCCTCGCGCCCGAGCCGTTCCTGATCGTCGGTCTCATGGTGATGATCCTGGGGCGGGCTGGTGATCTCGCTCGCGCTGCTCCGGCGCCAGGGTCTACGCCCGGCCGAGCGGTCGTGACGGGTCGCGGCACCCGCCCTGGTCGGCGCGCGACGGGCGCCACCGCCGTCAGCGTGGCGCGGTGGCCTGGTCCTTCAGCTCGCCCAGCGTGACCTTCACGGTGTGTTGACCGCCGCGGTTCGCTACCTGCAGGGCGATCGTGGTGCCCGGCGGCGTCCCGGCGACGCGGCGGGTGAGATCGAGCGGATCCTGAACCGGGGCGCCATCGAACGCGATGATGACGTCACCCGGCTTCAAGCCGGCGCGCGCGGCCGGTGAGCCGTTCACGATTTCCGCCACGACCGCGCCCCGGCGTGCGGGCAGTTGGGCGCGGGCGGCAGCGTCGGGTGAGACCGGCACCACCGACACGCCGAGGTAACCGCGCGTGACCTTGCCGGCGGCCCGAAGCTGCGGCAGGACCTGCTTGGCAAGGTTCACCGGGATGGCGAAGCCGATACCGCTCCAGCCGCCGCTTTGCGAGAAGATCGCCGAGTTGATTCCCACCAGCAGGCCCCGCGTATCCACCAGCGGACCGCCGGAGTTCCCGGGGTTGATCGACGCGTCGGTCTGGATGAAGTCGTCGTAGGGACCGCTGCCGATGAAGCGTTCCTTGGCGCTCACGATGCCGGTGGTGACGGTCTGCTCGAGCCCGAACGGGTTGCCCACGGCCATCACGGGCTCGCCCACCTCGACCCGGTCGGAATCACCGAACGGGATCACGGGAACTCCGCTGACGTCGATCTTGAGCAGCGCGAGGTCGGTCTTGGGATCGCTGCCCACGAGCTTGGCGCGGAACTCGCGATGGTCGGCGAGCCGGACGACGATCTCGGCGGCGTCCTTCACGACGTGAAAGTTGGTGACGACGTACCCATCGGTTGACGCCATGAGGCCCGAGCCCAGGCTCATCGCTTGTCGGGGCGGCGCGCCCTCGAAGAACCGGCGGAAGAATTCCTCGCCGAGCGGGTTCCGCGTGCGCTGGGTCGTGCTCACGTTCACCACCGCGGGCCGCACGGCGCGCGCGACCTCCACCCAGATCCCGAGCTCGCGCGGGATGGGCGTGAGCTCGCGTCGCTCCTGCCAGAACGGCTGGGCCTCCAGGCGCGTCGGCCGGTGGACATCCAGACGGATCGACACCACGCCGACCATCACGAGCACCACCGCGATCAGTGCGATCACCGCGACGAGGATTCCGAGTCGTCGCATCAACCGTCCCGGGTGCGCGCTATTCGGCGAGCAACCGTTCGACGGTGCCGCGGAAGACGTCCTCGGTCACGGCGCCGACGTGCTTGAGTCGGATCCGGCCCTGGCGGTCGATGAAGAACGTCTCGGGCACGCCGTACACGCCGTAGTCGATCGAGACCCGACCGTTGAGGTCGCGCACATTGGGGAACGTCAGCTTGAACTGGTCGATGAACTTCTGCGCGGCCTCCGTCGTGTCCTGGATGTCCACGCCGACGACCATAACGCCGCGATCCCGCCATTGCCGCCAGCTCCTCTCCAGCACCGGCGCCTCTTCGTAGCACGCGGGGTAGCACCACGATGCCCAGAAGTTCACGATGACCACCTTGCCCCGCAGGCTTTCCAGCGCGACCGGCTGGCCCTCGAGCGCCTTGAGCGTGAAGAGCGCGGCCGGCCGGCCCACGAGCGGTGAGGGGACGTCCCGCGGATTGAGCTTGAAGCCGTAGGCCAGGAGCGCGATCACGGGAATGGCCGACAGCGGTATCAGCCATCGCCACGCACGCTTCACGTCGGCCGGCTCCGGGGCCGCGCCCGTCGTGGCGCCGTCATGCCGCGCGGCGGCGCTCGGGCAGGATGGCGAGCAGCGCGCCCAGGGTGAGCACGAGCCCGCCGATCCAGATCACGGTCACCATGCGATTGACCTGCATCTTGATGGTCGCCTGTGAGCCGTCGCGCGCGAAGTCACCGAGCACGAGGTAGAGGTCTTCCCGCAGGCCCATCCAGTAGTCGACGCCGGCGATGGGGGACTGTTCTTGAGGATAGAACTTCTTCGACGGCTGCATGACGGACGGCCCGCCGCGGCCGTTGGCGACGGTGAAGCGCCCGGTGACCTTGAAATGGTTGGACTCCTCGGCGGGCGACAGCCCGTCGAAGCGGACGCGATAGCCGGCCAGCTCCGTCGTCTCGCCGCGCTTCAGCGTGGTC
>JBGPXN010000235.1:0-5746 GCA_041492755.1 Methylomirabilia bacterium
GCGGATCGCCACCAGGTAGGCGCCGAAGCGCCGCCGCTCGATCGCCCGCACCACCCAGGTGGCGAGCAGCATGAGCGCGAGGGCGACATAGTAATACGCGCGGGTGTCCTGGAACTGGAACTGGCGCGGGTTGCCGGTGAACGTGATGTAGAGCCCCAGCGCGCCCCCGGTGATCTCGAGGTTGGAGGCCGCGATCCGGCAGATCTCGGCGAAGGCCACCGTGAGCAGCACGAAGTAGAAGCCGCGCAGGCCGAAGCGAAAGCCCAGGTACCCGATCGTGGCGCCGAGGAGCGCGGCCAGGGCCGCCCCCGCCAGCATGCCGATCCACGGCGTGATCCCGAACTGCAGTGAGAGGATGGTGGCGGTGTACCCACCGATCCCGACGAACGCCGCGTGGCCGGCGGAGAGCTGACCGGCGTAGCCGCCGACCACGTTCCAGGCCTGACCGAGATAGGCGTAGAAGAAGATGAGCGTGAAGATCGTGACGAAATAGGACGGCAGCTTCGCCGGCAACACCAGCAACACGACGACGGCAGCGAGCCCGAGCCACTTCACGCGTGCCGGCTCACGCCAGCCGTCTTCCGAACAACCCGGCCGGTCGGAAGAGCAAGATCACGATCATCAGCGAGAAGCTGGCCAGCTCCTTCAGCGAAGGACGCAGGAACACCGCGCCCAACGACTCCGCCACCGAGACGAGCAGACCGCCCACGAACGCCCCCGGCAAGCTGCCCATGCCGCCGATGATGACGATGTTGAACGAGGCCACGGACAGACCGAGGCCGGTCGCCGGCTGGAACGGGATGATGGGCGACACCAGCGCGCCGGCCGCCCCCACGCAGGCGGCGCCGATGCCGAACGCGGCGGCGTAGACCCGCCGCACGTCGGTGCCGATGACGAGGGCGCCGTAGGGGTTGTCGGCGGCGGCGCGGATCGTGCGGCCGAGGTCGGTGCGGAACAGCACGAGGTACAGGACGACCGTCAGCGTGACGGCGACGGCGAAGGTGAGCAGGCGCGCCACGTCGATGTAGAACGGGCCCACGTACCAGCTGGCCGCGCTCAGCAGCGAGCGCACGCGCACGGGCTCGGGCCCGAACACGATCAGGGCGGCATTCTCGAGCACGAGCGCGACGCCCAGCATCAGGAGAATCTGCATCTCGTGGGGCGCGTCGACGATCCGGTCGACGAGCCCGCGCTGGACCAGCACGCCGAGGACGAACAGCGCCGCCGCACAGGCGACGAACGACACGTAGGGGTCGAGGCCGCCACGGGTGGCGAAAACGAACGCGAGGTACATCCCCCACACCATCATGTCGCCGTGGGCGAAGTTCACCACCCGCATGACGCCGAAGATCAGCGTGAGACCCACCGCCATGAGGCTGTAGACGCCGCCGAACAACAGCCCGCTGATCAGCCCCTGGGTGACGAGGACGAGGTCCAGGGGACGGGCGACCCCCTACGCCTTCGGTCGGGGGAAGACGAACTTCTGGAGCGCGGCGTCCTTGGGCCAGACCGCGACGGGCTTCTGACCGAGGATCTGGATCATCGTGCTGATCGCGTTCGGATTGTCACCGAGCTCGTTGAAGGTGACGGGGCCGCCGTACTGCATGAGCCCGCCCGTGTAGCTCGTCTTCCTCATCGCGTCCACGATGGCATCGGCTTCGGTGGACCTGGCGCGCTCGAGGAAGTCGGCGATCAGGAATACGCCGTCGTAGGAGTAGCCCGAGTTGGTGTCGAACGTCTTGCCCTTCGAGCGCTTCTTGTACTCCTCGGCCACCGCGTTCGTTTTCGGGTTCTTGAAGTTGGCCCACGGCACGCAGGTCAGGGCGAACTCGACGTCCTCCTTGAGGGCGGCGATCTGTCCCGCTTCGTAGAATCCCGGACTGCCGGGGCTGACGATGCCCATCATCTCGATGCGCTGCTTGCGGATCTCGGGCAGCAAGATTTGCGCGGAGGCCGGGCGCGTGATCGGCGCGATGATGTCGGGCTTCGCCGCCTTCGCGCGCGAGACTTCGGTGGACAGGTCGGACGGCGGCTCCGGCCACGGGATGACCTCGACGATCTCCCACGACGGCCCCGCCGCCTTGTGGGCGGCCTGAAAGCCCCGCGCCTGGCTCTGACCGAAGAGGTCGTTGCAGTACATCAGCACGACGCGCTTGGGCGAGACGTTCGCTTCCTTGAAGACCTCGTTGAAGTACTGCACCGCCTTGCGCCCGAAGCTCGAGCCCGTCGGAAAGTTCCGGTAGACGTACTGGACCTTCTGCTGCCCTTCCCTGACGGCCTTGGCGACGTTGGCGGTGATCGGGTCGGCCGCGGCGATGTCGACCAGGAACGGCACGTGGCGCTGTTGCGCCACCGGCACCATGGCCGCGGTGCTGCCTGAGTCGAACGATCCCAGCAGCATCTGCGCGCCCTGGTTCACCACCCGCTCCGCCTCGGACTTCCCGACGTCCGGCTTGGTTTGCGTGTCGCCCAGCAGCAGCTCGAGCTTCATCCCGCCGAGCGCCTTGATCCCGCCCGCCGCGTTCACGGCCTCGGCCGCCATCTGGGCGCCGAGGCGGCAGGCCTGTCCCGGCTCCGCGAGCGGCCCGGTCACGGGATGGATGACGCCCACCTTGAACGTCTTCGGCTGGGCCCGGAGCGGGAGTGGAAAGCTGGCCAGGGCGGCGCCGGCCGCGGCGCTCGCGAGGAACGTGCGGCGCGTGAGTCGAGGCGTCTTCATCCGGATCTCCTTGTGGACGGGCGACCTCGCCAAGACGACGGGCCGAGCTCAAGAACTATAGAAGAATACCCGAAAACCGTCGCCCGGCGGCTGATCTCAAGATGGAACCAGGAAGCCCTCTCGTCGTGCGGCAAGCGCGAGTCGCCTGTCAAAAGTATGAAGTGTCCGCCCCTGGGGATGTCCCTCAGCCCAGTGAAGCGCCGCTCCCAGTTGAAGGGCATCGAAGGCCCGCAGTGGGTGAAATCTGAACAACCGTCGCGCCAGCGCCTTGACGGGCTCGACGTCGTCGACGACGTGACTGGCTCGGACGATTTCGTCGAGGCGCGCCTCCGCCACGTGTGTGGCCTCGTCGTCCAACGCGTTCTCCCGCGCGAGTCGCCGAAGCGCGGAGGCCACCTCCACGGGGGTCAGGGTCCACAAGACGAGGGCAGTGTCGCCCGTTATCCACTCGGTGACACGGGAGGAGTGCTCTTCTTCGACGAGAAGCGGTACCACGGCGGAGCTGTCCCAGAACGTCACGGCCCTTCGTCTCGTTCGCGAAGAAGGGCGCCCACGACGTCCGCATCCACCACGGGTCGGCGGGCGAGCCAGTCCGGCGACAGCTTCCCCGCGCCCCGCCGGATAACGCCGCGACGCTCGAGTCGGTCGAGCCATTCGGCGTCCGATCCGGGCACCGTTTCGGAGCTGACCCGTTCGATCCTCGCGATGACGCGATCCCGGTCGCACACAAGGATCGACTCGCCCCGTTGGACTCGACGCAGGTAGTAGCTCAGTCGGTTCTTGAGCTCGGCGATCTTGACCGTCCGCGTGCTACTGCCTCCAGGCCTCATCTAGCTACGCATCGTAGCTATGACATGGCCAGGTTGCAAGCACTGCATTCGCTCACCCCCGCGGTCTCGGGAACGTCAACCCACGCTCGGCGAGCGCCTTGGGCCAGACCACCCACGGACGTTGACCGAGAATCTGGACCATGGCCGGCGCCGCATTCGGATTGTCGCCGGTGTCGTTGAAGATGACGGGACCCGCGGCCACCATCACCGTGTCGGCGAGGCGGGTGGTGCGCAGCGCCTCGATCACCGCTTCGGGCTCGCGGCTCCGCGCGCGCTCGAGCACGTCGGCGACGATCAGGATGGCATCGTACGAGTACCCGGCGTTGGTGTCGAGGGTTGGGCCGCCCGAGCGGCGTACGAACTCCTCGGCCAATCGTCGCGCCTGCGGCTTCTTGAAGTTCGGCCACGGCACGCTGGTCATCACGTGCTCCAGCTGCCCCTTGAGCACGGAGAGTTGGCCGGCTTCGTAGAGTCCCGGGCTGCCCGGTCCCACGATGCCAAGCAGCTCGACGCGCTGGCGCGCGATCTCCGGCAAGAGCACCCGCGCGCTCACCGGGCGCGTGATGGGCGCGATGACGTCGGGCCGCGCGGCCTTGGCGCGCGTCACCTCCGCCGCGACGTCCACCGGCGGCTCGGGCCACGCGATCACCTCCACCACGTCCCACGACGGCCTGGCCGCCTTATGCGCGGCGAGAAATCCGCGGGCCTGGCCATGGCCGAACAGATCGTTGCCGTGCATCAGCACCACGCGCGGCGCGGCGAGCCCCGCCTGCTTGAAGATCTCGTCGAAGTACTGCACCGCCCGCTGCCCGAACAGCGTCGAGGTCGGGAAGTTGCGATAGACGTATTGAACCTTCTCGCGGCCGTCCTTCACCGCGCGGGCCACGCTCGCCGTGACGAGATCGGCGGCGGAGACGTCGATCAAGAACGGCAGCCGGCGCCGCTGCGCAACGGGCACGACCGCCGCGCTGTCGCCCGAGTTGAAGCAGCCGACCAGGATCGCGATGCCGGCGCCGGCCAGGCGCTCCGCCTCCGCCTTTGCCACCTCCTGTCGGGTCTGCGTGTCGCCGAGCACGAGCTCCAGACGCGCCCCGTTCATCGACTTGATTCCGCCCGCGGCGTTGATATCGTCGGCGGCGATCTGCGCGGCGAGTCGACAGGCGTGACCCGGTTCAGCCAGGGGCCCGGTGACGGGATGGAGCAGGCCGATCCTCACCGACGGAGACTCCGCGCGCGCGGGGCGCGCCGCCAGCATGGCGAGACCGGTCAGGAAGACGCGACGGCTCATGCGTGACCTGGGCATCCCGGCCAGGATACGCGACCGCGGGCGCGCCTCCCAGCCCGCGCGAATCGAATACGGCACCGTTCGGCCTGCCGCTGATAGTCGCGCCAGCTCTCCCAGGCCGTCAGGGCCCCGACCAGGCCGACGAGGATCACGAGCGGGGAGAGGGCGCGGAGCCCGCGCGGCATACGGCGGAGTCATCGTGCCCCGGTCCCGAACACGGAGGGCGGCACGAGCGCGACGCTACTGGCCGAGGGCGGTAAGGCCATTTGGAAGACCCCGCGAAGCAGACGTGAACGCGACACGCCTCCGCTGGAGGGCGTCAGTCGAGCGCCCAGTGTCTCGCGACGGGTGACCGGACAAGCCGGTCTCCTCGAGGCGTTTGCGAGAAAAGCTCCAGCGGCAACCGGGGTGAGCGGAACCCCGCCCGGCCTGGCACCCGGGGGCTGGTGACGTCCCGCCGCGCGGGACCGAGATCAAGAAGGCGCGGCCCGCGGTCGTCGTGTCCAACGACTCGTGCAACCGATACGGGAGCCGCGTGGTCGTCCTTCCCCTGACCAGCCACGTGGGCTCACTCTATCCCGGCGAGGCTCTCATCCGGGTCAAGGGGCGACCGTCACGCGCCTGGGAGACCAGATCCGATCGGTCGACAAGGCCCGGCTGCGCTCGAGAATCGAGACGCTCACCCGGGAAGAGCTCGCTGCCGTCGACGAAGCGCTGTTGATCACGCTCGGGCTCCGACCAGCGACCCTCGCCTGATCTTTTCGAGAGCGGCACGGGCGCGTCTCCCTCACGCCGTCGCGGGCAGGGCCGTCTCAGCGCGGGCGACCAGGCGGTCATCGTGCCGACGGCCTCCACGGCCGGACTCGTCTCCGGCACGCTCGGCTTCAGCGCCGCCGGCACCTACACCGCGAC